>JAQYVQ010000064.1 GCA_030145435.1 Syntrophobacteria bacterium
TCCTGCGGCTGGCCCGGGAGATCGTCGGGCAGGAGAAGGACGCCGCCGCAGGGGCGCGACGCCTGATGGATTGGGTCTACGAGAACCTGGAGAAGCGCCCGACCGTGAGCCTGCCGAGCGCTCTCGAGGTGCTCGAAGACAGGGCGGGAGATTGCAACGAACATGCGGCCCTCTTGGCCGCCCTGGCACGGGCTGCAGGGCTTCCGGCTCGGCTCGTGGTGGGTGTGGTCTACACGGGCAATGGGTTCTTCTATCACGCGTGGAACGAAGTGTGGGTCGGTGGCTGGGTCAGCCTCGACCCGGTGATGGGGCAGTTCCCGGCAGATGCGACGCACGTGAAGTTTATCGACGGGGGCCTTGAAGAACAGATGCGGATGGCCCAGGTGATCGGCAGGCTGTCCATGGAAATCCTGGAGTACAGATGATCGAACTGCGAGAAGTGACCAAGCAATACCGGGATCTGGTGGCGGTCAACCGCCTTTCCCTGCACGTCAACCGGGGCGAGGTGTTCGGGTTTCTCGGGCCCAACGGGGCAGGCAAGACCACCACGATCAAGATGATTGCCGGACTGATGCGGCCCACCGAGGGAAGCGTCTTGGTTGGCGGGATCGATGTGGCGCAAGACCCGATTCGGGCGAAGGCCCTGATGGGTTTCATTCCGGACCGCCCCTTCCTGTACGAGAAGCTCACCGGAGAGGAGTTCCTCCGGTTCATCGGAGGCCTCTACCGGGTCGATGGCCGGCAGCTCGCGCAAAGGGTAGACGAGTTGTTCGAACTCTTCAGCCTGCGGGACTTCCGGGACGAGTTGATCGAAGGCTATTCCCACGGAATGCGGCAGCGGCTCGTGATGGGCGCCGCCTTTCTCCATCATCCCGAGGTGGTGATCGTGGACGAGCCGATGGTGGGGCTCGACCCCCAAGGGGCTCGGCTCGTAAAATCGATCTTCCGGGAACTGTGCGCCCGGGGCAAGACGATCTTCATGTCCACCCACACCCTCGGGGTTGCCGAGGAGGTGTGCGACCGCATCGGCATCATCCACAAAGGGGAGCTCATCGCCCTGGGAACCAAGGAAGAATTGCAGCAGCAGGCAAAGGGGGGAGCGGAACGGCTGGAATCCATCTTCCTCCAGCTCACCGGAGGGGAAGAAATGACCCGGGTCGTCGAGTATTTGAGATCATGAAGGACACGTTTCTGTACCTCCTGCACCCTTCCTGGCGGTCCCTCTGGAACCGGGACCGCGGGAAACCGGGCTCCGGGACGATCAAGAACGCGGTGATCTTCACCCTGGGCGCCCTCTTCTGGGTGGGGATTTTCTACCTGTTCTACCGCGTGCTCTCCTACTTCCAGGGCGTGGAGGTGATCGGGAACATCCTGGCCGTGAAGCTTCTCACCATGATCACGGTCGTCTTCTTCTCCCTACTGGTCTTCAGTAACATCGTCACGGCCCTGTCCGCCTTCTACCTGTCCGACGAACTCGTGCTCCTGCATTCGATGCCCCTCTCCCTGGAACGCATCTACCTTGCCAAGTTCACGGAGACCCTGCTCAGCTCTTCCTGGATGATCGTGTTGTTCGGTATGCCCGTGTTCGGCGCCTACGGGGTGGTCTACAGGGCGTCCTGGGATTATTACGGGGCGGTCCTGCTCGGGTTCGTTCCCCTTCTGGTCATCGCCGCGGCCGTGGGAATCATCTGCACCATGGGCCTCGTCCGCCTCTTCCCGGCGCGGAGGACGAAGGAGATCCTTGTTCTTCTTTCCATCCTCGTCATGGTGAGCCTCTATCTGCTGTTCCGGTTCCTCCAGCCGGAAAGGCTCTTCGAGGAGGCCGAGCTGGATCGGTTCATCAACTTCCTCGCCATGGTCAAGACCCCCTCTTCGGTGTATCTCCCGAGCCACTGGCTCACCGAGTTCCTGGTTCCTCTGCTCTTCGGTAAACCGGGAGCACCGCTCTTCCATTTCCTGCTGCTCGCGAGCACCGCCATGGCGTCGGTCACGATCGGCACGTGGGTGGGGGGCCGCATCTACATCGACGGTTGGATGAGGTCGCAGGAGGGAGGGGGCACGAGACTCGCGGCTTCTTCCTGGATTCATCGGGCGTCCGATTTCCTGACCCGGCCTCTCGGGATGCAGACCCGGGCCGTGGTGAGAAAGGATATCCAGCTTTTCCTGCGCGACACCACCCAGTGGACGCAGCTGCTCCTGCTGGGGGCCCTGATCGTGGTGTACCTGTACAACTTCCGGGTCCTCGATCTGAAGAAGATCCCCTTGGCCACCGTCTACATGCAGAATCTTCTCTCCTTTCTGAACATGGGGCTGGCAGGATTCGTGATCTCCGCCGTGGCGATCCGGTTCGTTTTTCCGGCCGTGAGCATCGAGGGAAAGTCCTTCTGGCTCATCCGGAGCGCGCCGATCTCGATCGAGAGGCTCCTCTGGTCAAAGTTCCGGATGTACCTGGTGCCCCTGCTCGTGCTGTCCGAGATCCTGATCGTGCTGTCCAATTGGTTCCTGAACGTCTCCGGCTTCATGATGGGCCTTTCGATCGTCACGATGGTGTTCCTCACCGTCGGGATCGTGGGGCTCGGCATCGGGCTCGGGGCGGTCTACCCCCGCTTCTTCGTGGAGAACGTCGCGAAGATCGCCACCGGGTACGGAGCGATCCTCTACATGATCCTCGCCATGGGGTTCATCGCCCTGGCCGTGTTCCTGGAGGCGTGGCCGGTGAACGTGATCTTCATGTCCTATTTTGCAGGAATTGAAATACACGCGTCCCGGTGGGTCCTCGTCGTGTGCGCCCTGGCCCTGGTTGCGGTCCTCAGCCTGGCCGTCTGCGTGCTCCCCATGCAATTGGGGGTTCGCCACCTGGAGGCGAGAGAGTCCTAGGTTCTCAGGAACCAATTCACGGGCCGGCGAGGACTGACCGGATCCGGATAGGGATCCAGGTAGCCCACGCGAAGAACGAACTGGGGAATCATCCCGGCATCATGGCTGGAAGCGATTCCCGCGCGGCCGATCTCTTCCTCGAGGATCTGTGTCATGGGATGAAGGGCTATACCTCTCTCCCTGGCCATCAATGCCATCCGTTCGAAACCACGGCCCGCGTCGATCAGGTCGGCGACCGATTCCCCGGGACTCGTTATGACGAACCAGCCCCCTCCTTGTCCCGCAAGCTTGGCGGTTTGCTCGACGCTCATCTTCCGCATGCTCTTCTTCATGAAGTCCTTCGGACGCGTCAAGTTACGAACGTACCACCCCTTCAGTCCTCGGATCTCCATGCCTGCTGTGGTCAGCCCGTCGCGGTGTTCTTCCTCCGCCTCGTGGCTGAGCCTGAGCCACTTCACCAACTCCTGCTGGGCCTCGTCCCGGTCGGTCTGCCCCCGGAAGGCCTCCACCGTCCCTTCTTCGATACATCGGGCGTGCTCGGATCCAGGAGGAAAATAGAACAAACGTCCACCCAGAGGTTCGGCGAGCGCATCAACGTCATACTTCTCGAGTTCCACGGAACGGTATCCGTGTTTGGCGGTCATGCGCAGGGTCATCCGTTTGAGAGGATAGGGTGCCGGGTTTGCCTTCCGGAGGGTAACCTCGAGGATCTCTTGCTCGCGAGGGCTTCGGGCCTTGACCTCTATTTGCGCCTCGTATCCCATATCGCCTGCCGCCAGGGAGAGATTCTCCACGAAGGCGCCCAGGGATAGCATCGCCTCACGATTGTCGGGGTCCACGGCGGGCAGTCTTCTGTCCGGATCGGCACCAATGATCATCTTTCGATCATCGATCAATCTCACATACCAGGGCTGACTGTTGTGGCCGCTGGGGGCGAGGGAGGCGTAGTGAAGGATGTGCCCCAGGGCAGGGTCGATCCCCGCAACGGGTGACTCGATGCGCAGCCCGGAACGGAAATCGGAGCGCGCGGCTCCCACGGAGGCGGGGATGAGCGGTATTGCACCTGCAACCAGTGCACAGCCACCGAGCATCTTCATGAAACCTCTTCGATCTGTTGTCGTCATGTCACGTCTCCTTGTTTCCTCGTCGTAGGCCTAGCCCGCATATTGCGGTCTAGGCCAAGGCCGCCATTGTCACCTCATGGTGACTTTTGGCACAAAAAAACAGGGGTGCTGACCCACCCGGAACCTTACTCTCCTATGCAAGCCTCACAGATTGCCGTCATGGCTGCCTCCAATCGAAGCCACCCATCCTCACTGCCGATATCCACCGCATTGAACACCTTGACATGTCGGCTTCGAACCACGAGATACATGATGGCAGCTCCGAGCAGGGCGGTTATGGCCGCAATGTCCACACCGCTCTCTTCTGCCACAGGGGAAAGCTCCTCGAGGAGACGCACCGCGGAATCCTCCCGTACCTTTTCCAGCACTTCGGTCAGCTCGTTCCTCTCGACCGTCTCCCAGGCCAGAATCTCGCTTGTCAGGGGGCGGGACCGGAGAGCCCGCGCGAAGTTGTGCAGCACCGTGCTTGCCGCCTGAGGCAGCGGCTTTCTTCGAAGCCCCTCCAAGTCACCTCCGGTAAGCTCTTCAAAGGTAGGCCAGAAATCACCAGACACGCCGAAGGCTCTGAGCAGCTCGGGCATGCCTCCGAAGTATCTGTAAATCAATACCTTGTCCACGTCCGCTTCCCGAGCAACGGCGTTGACCCCGAGCTTGCGAAATCCCCCCTCGGCGAGGAGCCTTCCTACTGCATCGATGATCTTGTCTTTTGTCTCTTCTTTGTTCCGTTTCATCCATCCCTCCCGATGTGTCACCAACAGGTGACTGAGCACAAGAGTAGTCACCAAAGGGTGACATGTCAAGCGCTTTTCGGGGGATCGATGTGTTTTTTCTGCTGGAGGGATTGCCTTACTGAGGGGTGTTGATTTCCGTGACCTGGTCGTTCAGGGTCCAGTAGTCCCACAAATAGCCAAGGAAGAACAGTCCGCCCGTGAGCAGGTAGACGAGTCCCGTGAGCCATTTGCCCATATAGAACCTGTGGACCCCGAACAACCCGAGGAAGGTGAGGAGAATCCATGCAACGGAATAGTTCACTCGGCCCGTCTGGAACCTCACATCCGCTTGACGGTCCATGGAAGGGATCAGGAACAGGTCGATCAGCCAGCCGATGCCGAGAAGCCCCAGGGTGAAGAACCAGATGGTCCCGGTAATCGGCTTTCCGTAATAGAATCGGTGAGATCCCGTGAAGCCGAAGAGCCACAGGATGTAGCCGATGGACTTGAGGTGTGAGTCGTTCTGGTTCTCCACAGGGACATCTCCTCTTTCCTAGCAGCCCGTTGAAAAGCTGGTGGAGGCTGTTCAAAAAGTTCCAGATGCAAGGCAGGCAAAACTGGATCCCCGCGAAGGCGGGGATCCAGTTCAACATTCCGGCGTACTTCCTGTACGTTGAATGACGAGGGATGAAGCCGAATGCCGCAGATGGGACTTTT
>JAQYVQ010000150.1 GCA_030145435.1 Syntrophobacteria bacterium
TGCTTCCTGGTCGGCCTGAACAAGCCGGCCACTCTCTTCGGTACGTTGGTTTCCAACCCGTTGTTGGCCCCGTTTCTGATCTTCTTCAGCCTGGAAACCGGAAGCTGGCTCCTTTACGACCGCGCGGCCCACCTTTCGCTAAAGGAAATCAAGGAACACCTCCGGTCCCCGCACTGGCAGGACCTCCTGAACGAGTACCTCCTCCCCTATTGCGTGGGAAGCGTGATCGTGGGCCTCGCGCTCGCCTTCGTTACCTTCTGGGTTGCCCTCTGGATCGCCCGGTCCTACCGGAGCGTCAATCAACAGACGGGGGGGTCTCAGGGCTGAGGTAGTCCTGCAGGGCCTTAACCCGGGGCTCTTCCTGCAGCAACACCTGGATCGCATTCACCGCGGCCGAAGCCCCTGACACCGTCGTGATCAGGGGAATCCCGCGCGCCACTGCGTTCGATCGGATGGTCACTTCGTCTTTCCGGGGGCTTCGGCTGCTGGGCGTGTTGATGATCAGCTCCACCTTCCCCTGTTTCATCAGGTCCACCACGTTGGGGTGGCCTTCGGAGACCTTGCGGATCCTCTCTACGGTGATTCCGTTTATCTGGAGCATGCGCGCCGTCCCGTCCGTGGCGCAGATGTGGAACCCGAGCTCGCAGAGCGTCTTGACGATGAAAATCATAGGTCGTTTGTCCTTGTTCTGAAGGCTCACAAAGACACTGCCTCGCCCGGGAAGCCTCTGCCCGGCCGCCAGCTGGGACTTCGCGAAGGCCATGCCGAACACAGGATCCATCCCCATGACCTCGCCCGTGGACTTCATCTCCGGCCCGAGCATGGCGTCCACCCCCGGGAACCTGGCGAAGGGAAACACGCTCTCCTTAACCGAAACGTGGCGAGGGGCCCGCACTTCCCGTATCCCCATCTCCTTCAAGGTTCTGCCGACCATCACCTTCGTGGCGATCTTGGCCAGAGACAGGCCGATCGCCTTGCTCACGAACGGGACGGTCCGGCTCGCCCGGGGATTGACCTCCAGGACATAGATCAGATCGTTCTTGACCGCGTACTGGACGTTCATCAGGCCGCGGACGCCCAGCTCCAGGGCAAGGGCCCGCGTGTTCTGGCGAATCCGTTCTAGGACCGGCTCGCTCAACGTGTACGGTGGAATTGCGCAGGCGCTGTCTCCGGAGTGAATCCCCGCCTCCTCCACGTGCTCCATGATCCCGCCGACGAACACGTCCGTGCCGTCGCACACGGCATCCACGTCGATCTCGACGGCGTCCTCCAGGTACTTGTCGATGAGGATCGGGTGGTCCTTCGAGGCCCGCACCGCCTTCTCGATGTAGTCCTCGAGCTGCGCCTCCTCGTGGCAGATCTCCATGGCCCTGCCTCCCAGTACATAGGAAGGCCTCAACACGACCGGATAAGAGATCGCGTCGGCGATCTTCTTGGCCTGCCGAAACGAGGTGGCGGTCCCGTTGTCCGGCTGAACGAGCCCCAGCTTGTCGAGCATCACCTTGAAGCGCTCCCGATCCTCTGCCCGGTCGATGCTGTCCGGCGAGGTTCCCAGGATGTTCACACCGCATTCCCGGAGCGGCACGGCGAGGTTGAGCGGTGTCTGCCCCCCGAACTGGACGATTACACCCTCCGGCCTTTCCCGTTCCACGATGTGAAGCACATCTTCCAGCGTGAGGGGCTCGAAGTAGAGCCTGTCGGAGGTGTCGTAGTCCGTGCTGACCGTTTCCGGGTTGCTGTTGACCATCACGCTCTCGATCCCCTCTTCCCGGAGGGCATACGAGGCGTGCACGCAACAGTAGTCGAACTCGATTCCCTGCCCGATCCGGTTCGGCCCTCCACCCAGGATCATGACCTTTCTCTTGTCCGGATCCGTTCGCGCCTCTTCCTCTTCCTCGTAGCTGGAATAGTAGTAGGGGGTGTAGGCCTCGAACTCGGCCGCGCAGGTGTCGACCAGCTTGTAGACGGGAGCAATCCCCAGTTCCTTTCGCCACAGCCTTATCTGCTCTTCTTCCCCTCCGGCTATATGCGCCAGCTGCCGGTCGGAAAACCCGTACGCCTTCGCCTCGCGGAGCATCGACTCGGGGAACGGGCAGCCGGACGACCGCTTCTGCCGCCTTGCCCTCCGAACCGCCCGTTTCAGTTCCCCCTCGGCATCCAGGATGTCCTGGATGTTCCAGAGGAACCAGGGGTCGATTCCGCTCTTCTCGTAGATCGAATCGATCGGGATCCCGCAGAGAAGGGCATACCGGATGTCGAAGATACGCTTCGGGTTCGGCCTCTCGAGCCGAGCCAGGATCTCTCGTTCCACCGTGCGGGGATCCTTCTTCCAGCGAGCCAGGATCTGTCTTGCCCTGTCTTTTCCATCGCACCCCAGGCCGGAACAGCCGATTTCGAGCGAGCGCAGCCCTTTTTGCAACGCCTCCTTGAAGTTCCGGCCGATACTCATCGTCTCCCCCACCGATTTCATCGAGATCCCCAGCGTGTCGTCCGCCCCCTGGAACTTCTCGAAGGTGAACCGGGGGATCTTGACCACACAGTAATCGATCGTGGGCTCGAAGGAAGCGGGGGTCTCCCGTGTGATATCGTTCGGTATTTCGTCCAGGGTGAATCCCACGGCGAGCTTGGCGGCCATCTTGGCGATCGGGAATCCCGTCGCCTTCGAAGCAAGCGCGGAGGAGCGGGACACCCTCGGGTTCATCTCGATCACGACCATCCGTCCGTCTTCCGGGTGAAGGGCGAACTGAATATTCGAACCGCCGGTCTCTACCCCGATCTCGCGGATGATGTCGATCGAAGCATCCCGCATGATCTGATATTCTTTGTCCGTAAGGGTCTGCGCAGGGGCAACCGTGATGCTGTCGCCGGTGTGGACCCCCATGGGGTCCAGGTTCTCGATCGAGCAGATGATGACCACGTTGTCCTTGAGGTCCCGCATCACCTCGAGCTCGAACTCCTTCCACCCGATCACCGACTCTTCGAGCAGCACCGTGTGGATCCGGCTCGAGTCGAGACCCCCCTTGACGATTCTGTCGAAGCTCTCCGCGTCGCAGGCAATCCCCCCTCCGGTCCCCCCAAGGGTGAAGCTCGGCCTTACGATCACCGGATAACCGATCTCCTCGGCGATCGTCCTGGCCTCTTCCAGTGAACGGGCGGTCCCGCTTCTAGGAACCTCCAGGCCGATTTTCTCCATGGCGGCCTTGAACAGTTCCCTATCCTCGGCCTTCTTGATCGCATCCGGGTTGGCCCCGATCATCTGCACCCCGTGGGCCGCGAGCACCCCCTGCTCGGCCAGCTCGGAAGCGATGTTCAGCGCGGTCTGGCCTCCCATGGTCGGCAACAGGGCGTCCGGTTTCTCCAGCTCGATGATTCTTGCCACGTACTCGGGGAGAATCGGTTCGATGTAGGTCCGGTCAGCAACGAGTGGATCGGTCATGATGGTGGCAGGATTGCTGTTGACCAGGACGATCTCGTAGCCTTCCTCTTTAAGCGCCTTGCACGCCTGCGTGCCGGAATAATCGAATTCGCATGCCTGGCCGATCACGATCGGCCCGGCTCCGATGATCAGGATTTTCTGGATGTCATCCCTGCGCGGCACGGGTAACCCCTGGATTTCTTAGGACTTTGCTGCCTCCATGGAGGACATGAACTTCTCGAAAAGACTTCTCATGCTGTCATGGGGCCCCGGGGAGGCCTCGGGATGATGCTGCACGGAGAATGCGGGGGCGTCCCGGAGTTCGAGGCCCTCGAGGGTCTCGTCGTTCAGGTTGACGTGGGTGATGCGCACTTCCCTCATGTCGAGCGTCGTCGTGTCGACGCAGAACCCGTGATTCTGCGAGGTGATGTGCACCCTGCCCGTGGCCAGCTCCTTGACCGGCTGGTTGGCCCCCCGATGTCCGAACTTCATCTTGAAGGTCTTCGCGCCCAGGGCCAGGCCCAGGATCTGATGGCCCAGACAGATCCCGAAGATCGGAACCTTTCCGATCAAGTCCCGAACGGTCTCGATCCCGTAGGTCACGGCAGCAGGATCCCCGGGCCCGTTCGAGAGAAAGACCCCGTCCGGGGCATGCCCGAAGATCTCCTTGGCGGTCGCAGTGCCGGGCACCACGGTCACGGAGCAGCCATGGGCCTGAAGAAGCCTCAGGATGTTGAACTTGATCCCAAAATCCATGGCGACCACGCGATAGGGCCCCCTTTTCGGCCCGGCGTCGATCGACATCCGTCTCGCCCAGGAAGGCCCCGGGCCCTCGTCGGGCGGCCAGGGAAACGACTCCTTGCACGAGACCCATCGCACCATGTCCTGGCCGACGAGCCCGGGCCACTGCCTGGCCTTGTCCACGAGGTCGTCCGGGTTCTCGATCCGCGAAGACAGGGCGGCGCGCATCGCACCCGCTGTCCGGATGTGCTTCGTCAGGGCCCGGGTGTCGATTCCTTCGATTCCGGGCCGACGGTGCTTCTTCATGTAGTCCGCCAGGGGCATCTGCGACCGCCAGTTGCTCGGATGTTTGCAGAGCTCCCTTACGACGAAGGCTTCCGCGTGGGGGCCCCGGGACTCCACGTCCGCCTCGTTGACCCCGTAGTTGCCGATCAAGGGGTACGTCATGGTCACGATCTGCCCCTTGTACGAGGGGTCTGTCAGGATCTCCTGGTACCCTGTCATGCTCGTGTTGAAGACCACCTCTCCCACGGCATCCCGATGCGAACCGAAGGCCCAACCATGGAATACACGGCCGTCCTCAAGGGCCAACATGGCCTTTCGCCGCTTCTTTTGCGCCATGCTCACCTCGTTTTCTTAAACGTTTCATCGTGGGGGATGGAAGCCGCGGGAAGATCCGGTTCCCCACGACGAGTCGGTACAGGGAACCACCGAACGATGGAGCCCCACGGGTAAACCCGTGGTACCATCACAACGCCTCGGGGGCGACATCACGCCGAAGCACACTAAAGCGAGCTTCGAAGGATGGGTTTCCATTCAACCACGGCCAAGGCCGTAGTCCCCTGCGAAGGCGGATGGAAAGAATCAGGATGTGAATTCAGGACCTTATCGGCTCTCTATCTCTCGTACACGTCCTCATCGAACACGCGGACCCAGTTCTGCCTGAGCATGGCCTTGGCCTCCTCAGGCTTGTCCACGGCAAGGATGAGTATGGCGTGGGGTCCGGAGCGTCCCAGGTAACTGTAGAGTTGCAGGACGTTTATTCCCGCAACCTTGAGAGCCTCCAGCACGGCATGCAGGCCTCCGGGATGATCCGGCACCTCTGCCGCGATCACCTCTTCCTCGAAGAAATCGATGCCTCCACTGGCAAGAGCGTTCGCGGCCAGTTCCGGGTCGTCGACCATCATTCTCACCACGGCCGCCGCCTCTCCCGGATCCAGCACACTGATGGCGCGGATGTTCACCCCCTCGAGCTTGAGCACCTCCGTCACGTGATGGAGGGCACCGGGCTGGTTGTCCATCTGAACGCAGATTTGCTTGGCTGGCATCGAATCTCTCCTCTACTCAAAAAAACGGTAGCCCGCCCAAAGGGCCTCCTTGTTTCTTTCCATAACCTCCGGACTCTTCCGGCGGAACGTCTCGTCAACGATTTCGAGCACTGTCTCGGGCTTGACCATGCTGGATATCTTCAGGAAGGAACCCAGCACGATCATGTTGGCAGCCCGGAGATCGCCCAATTCCTCCGCCATCTCGCTCGCAGCGATCTCGTAGACCTTCACGTCCTGCCGAATCGATTTCTCGTGGACCAGCGACGTGTTCACAAGGCAGTGCCCCCCTTTTCTGAGGATGCTCTGAAACTTGTGCAGGGAAGGGGCATTCATGACGACCAGGTAATCCGGGTTCGACGCGATCGGCGAGGCGATCTCCTCGTCCCCGACCGAAACCGTGCAGTTGGCGGTCCCTCCTCTCACCTCGGCCCCATACGTGGGAAGGTAGGTGACCTGCTTGTCTTCCCTCATGGCTGCATTGGCCAGGGTAACGCCCATCATCAGAATCCCCTGGCCGCCGAAGCCCGCTATGATGGCTTTATGGATCATGACGGCTCCGTTTGTCTCTGCTTAACCACCCCAAGAGGAAATTGGGGTATCATCCCCTCCTCGATCCATCGGCAGCTGTCCACGGAAGAAAGCTTCCAGTTGGAGGGACATTGGGACAGAATTTCGACCATGGAGAACCCTTCGTCGTTCATCTGCGTCTGAAAGGCCTGCCGGATGGCCTTCTTTGTCTTCTGGATGTGCTTGGGCGAATGCACGCTGGTCCTCGCCAGGAAGGCCGTGCCATCCAGGGGCGAGAGGAACTCGCACATCTTGAGCGGGGGGCCGTCTGTGACGGAATTTCGGCCCTTCGGGGTGGTGGTCGTCTTCTGCCCCACCATGGTCGTCGGGGCCATCTGGCCTCCCGTCATTCCATACACCCCGTTGTTGACGAAAATCGTGGTGATGCTTTCGCCGCGATTCGCCGAATGAATCAATTCTGCCGTTCCGATGGCCGCCAGGTCTCCGTCTCCCTGATAGGTGAAGACCACACGATCGGGCAGGCAGCGCTTCATCCCGGTCGCGACAGCCGTGCCTCTCCCGTGGGCCGCCTCCACCATGTCTACATCAATGTAATAATAGGCCAGGACGGCACAGCCGCAGGGGGGAATACAGATCGCTCTGTCCCGTATGTCGAGTTCCTCGATCACCTCTGCCAGAAGCCGATGTATGATGCTGTGTCCACACCCGGGGCAGTAGTGATTCGGCACCTCCTTGAGGTACTTAGGCCTTCCGATGACTTTCTTCATTCCCTTCATGTCTATGCCTCGTGCTGCATCGCGTTGTAACGCCTCGACAGGATGCGGGAAAGCTCCACAGGGGTGACCACCACCCCTCCCGGTCTTCCGTAGAGTTCGACCTCCGCCTTCCCGTTCAATGCCAACTTGACGTCTTCGACCATCTGACCCATCGACATCTCGAAGACGAGGAATTTACCGACCGATTCCGCCAACCGGGCCACTGCCTTGGAAGGAAAGGGCCAAAGGGTGATCGGTCGAAACAAGCCGACCTTCATACCCTTGTCCCGCAATCGCCTGACCGCTCCCTTCGCGATCCTGGCCGCGGTTCCATAGGCAACGACAACCATATCCGCATCCTCGGTGGCGTAGGATTCCGATTGGGGCTCTCGCCGTTCGATCCTCTGGTACTTCCGGTAGAGCTTCCAGTTGTGCGCTTCCTCCACGTGCACGTCGAGCAGGAGGCTCCTCACGAAACGGCTCGGCCCCTTGCCTGCTCCCGTGATCGCCCACTCCTTGGCGGGAAGGTCCTTCCGAAACTCCGGCAACACCACCGGTTCCATCATCTGACCCATCATGCCGTCCCCGATCAGGATGACCGGGATCCGGTATTCATCCGCCAGGTCGAAGGCCCGGTAGGTGAGGTCAACGGCCTCCTGGAGGTAGGCGGGCGCAAGCACGATGCAACGATAGTCTCCGTGCCCGCCTCCGCGCGTTGCCTGAAAGTAGTCGGATTGAGCAGGAGCGATGTTCCCTAGCCCGGGGCCGCCTCGGACGATGTTCACGATCACGGAAGGGAATTCGCAGGCTGCCAGGTAGGATATCCCCTCCTGCATCAGGCTCACCCCCGGGCTCGAAGAGGAGGTCATCACACGGGTGCCCGTGGCGGAGGCTCCGTACACCATATTGATGCCCGCCAGCTCGCTCTCACTCTGCAGGAACACCGTACCCGGCAATTCCGCCATTCTGCGGGCCATGTATTCCGGCAGCTCGTTCTGGGGCGTAATCGGGTAGCCGAAGTAGCATCGGCAGCCTGCCCGAAGGGCGGCTTCTCCGATTGCTTCACTCCCACGAAGCAGGACTTTCTCATTTTTTTTCACGGTAAACCTCGATGATCGCTTCCGGGCACATGACGGCACAAAGGCCGCATCCCGTACACTCGTTGTTCTTCTTGTCGAACTCCGCAGGGAAATAACTCTTCTCATTGATTTTCTTCGAGATGAAGATAGATCCCTTTGGACAGGCCTCGATGCAGAGACCGCAACTCTTGCACATTGCCTTCTTTATTAGAATCGTCCCTTTCAACGATGGCTCTCCCACGTTGTACGATGTGCCATGGCGGATAATGAACCAGGTAAACTGCTAAATTCCTTACACTATCAACTTGCCTGAAAAAAGTAAATTCCATGAACCGATAAAGGTGCGGAAGAAAATCGATTTTCTTTCCTTGAAAACAAAAATGGAATCTGTTAGGAAATATGCCTGCGGTAGGTATCTTGCGGAGGGCGAACCGTTTCACTTCTCCGGGTCGCCCTTTTCTCTCGTCTGCGATCTTTGCTGCCTACCCTTTTGGATGCAACCACCAGACAGCTTGTGCTGCGAGTTTTCTCTTCATCCGAACCGGTATGGGCTTTTCGCTATGCCACAAGAGCGTCGACTTCTGAAGATACTCAATTTTTTCCGTGAGTTTACTCGCAAAACAGTGTCTTAACCCATTGTTTTTATTGGGAATTTATTGTTTTCAACAATTGTTGATAAAGGTGTTGATAAGTTCGTGAGAAACAAACGTTTCCCGTTGAAATTATTTCACAATCCTATGCGGAGAAAACTTTTTCCCAAGCAGCATAACGGTTCTTACGAGCCCGTCCCGTCCCGATTTTCCTCCCTCATCCTGCTTGGCTGCACATAGTACGGGAGAAGATGTTTCTATGCTCAACACAAACCTCCGATTCAGTTTCGAAAATTTCGTCGTAGGATCGTCGAATCAGTTTGCGCACGCAGCTTCCCTCGCAGTGGCTAACCAGCCGGGCAACAGCTATAATCCGTTGTTCATCTACGGTGGCGTCGGTCTCGGCAAGACACACCTCTTGCATGCCATTGCGGCCCAGATCTCTCAGAGGACTCCCGGCCTCATCGTGGAATACCTGAGCGCAGAGACTTTCATCAACGACCTCATTCACGCAATCCAGTATGAGAAGATGCGCGACTTTCAGAAGAAATATCGATCCATCGACGTTCTCTTGGTTGATGACGTACAGTTCATGGCTACGCAAGAGAGAACGCAAGAAGAGTTCTTCCATACCTTCAACGCACTCTACGATTCTCAAAAGCAGATTGTCGTCACGAGCGATAAGGTCCCACAAGACATTCCGGAGCTCGAGGAGAGACTCCGGTCGCGGTTCGAGTGGGGTCTCATTGCGGACATCCAACTCCCGGACATGGAGACCCGCGCAGCGATCTTGAACAAGAAGGCAAAAGTAGAGGACATGGATCTGCCGAGCGACGTCTGCCATTTTCTGGCTCGCCACATACAGTCAAACGTGCGAATGCTGGAAGGCAGCCTTACACGACTCAAGGCCTTCGCAGAGATGTCCGAAGAGCCGATATCCGTCGACATGTGCAATAACGTCCTAAAGGACATTCTTTCGCCGAAAAGAAGCTTTATCTCGATCGAAGAAGTTATCCGAATCGTTGCGAAGCATCATGGTCTCAAGGCAGGGGAGCTGAAATCTCCAAAAAGGGCAAAACCGATCTCGCGAGCGAGACAGGTCGCCATGTACCTTTGCAGAGAGCTGACATCCGAGTCCTTTCCTGAAATCGGCAGCCGATTCGGCGGGAGGGACCACGCAACCGTCATTCACGGCGTTAATAAAATCACTGCGCTGCTCGAGGTCGACTCTGATTTGCAGCGGGAAATCCAGCAATTGAGAAAATCTCTGATGGCGTAGACCTTGAGCAATCCGTGTGCGACAAACGTCACCTCTTTGTTGAAAACAAGGCACAGGGAAACACACTTGGCAGAACGTGTAAAGAAGGAGTAAAGAAGATGTAAAAATCTATTCAAGAGAAAACAAGAGGTTAGATCAGATTTAAACAATGTAAAAAACCACTAATAAGAAGAAGAAAAACAGATCTTTTCTAAATGCCCTTCCCCAAACCCGTGAGGAATTGCTTATGGAAGTGAAAATACAAAGAAGTCAACTGCTCTCTCATCTGCAAAGGGCGCAGAATATTGTCGAGAGAAAAACAACTCTTCCGATTCTTGCACACATTCTCATGGAGACGGAATCATCAGGCTTGAGACTGTCATCGACCGATCTGGAAGTCGGTGTGACAGAGGCCTGTGATGCACAGATCGTGACAGAAGGCAGTACCACGATACACGCCAGAAAGTTCTTCGAAATCATCCGAGAGATTCCCGAAGGGGAAATCCATCTCAAGCAGAAAGCGGAACAGCTCGAGATTCGAGCGGGGCGGAGCCGGTTTCGTCTTCGCTCCCTGTCTCCCGAAGAGTTTCCGAAGATTCCGGCTATCGAAACAACCGAATCGGTCAAGCTTTCCGCCGATGTTCTCCAGGAAATGATACAGAAGGTCTTCGTTTCCGTTTCTTCGGATGAGACACGTTACACACTCACGGGCATTCTTACGCACATGGTTCGTGAAAACGAAGAGACGGTTCTGCGCATGGTTGCCACCGACGGTCATCGACTCTCCTTCTGTGAAAGGAAACTCCCGGACACGGATTGTCTCTCAGGCTTCCAGAAGAGCTCCGAAGGACAGGAGCGGGATATCATCCTCCCAAAAAAGGGTGTACAAGAGATCCGAAGACTTATGGAAGAGGGAGCGGGGGATCTCGAATTCGGGCTTTTTCAGGAAAATGCCTTCATACGAAAAGACAACCTCTCGATGATCATGCGTCTCGTCCAGGGTAAATTCCCGGATTACCTTGCGGTTTTCCCAGGCGAGATCGAGAGCGTCATTACCGCAGAAGCCTCGGTCCTCGAAGAATCGCTTCGAAGGGTCTCGGTTCTATCGACGGAGAAGTCAAAGGGCATTCGGTTCTCGGTGAAACCCGACAAGTTGACTTTCTTCTCCAACAGCCCAGAAATCGGAGAAGCGGAAGAAGAAGTGGATGTGGTCTATCAAGGGGAGCCCTTTGAGGTTGCCTTCAATGTTCGCTACCTTCTTGATTTTCTCCAGACCGTCAAGGGGAAGGTCAGTATCGAATTTGGGGCTGGATTCAAGCCTTGCGTGATGAGAGAAAAGGATGATTTGAAATATAGTTATATTGTTATGCCTCTTCGCATCTGATCATCCTGAGCATCTCCCAGGAAATCCCTCCCTCCGAAAATAGAGTCTCCGCCCGAAGAAGACCGGGCCGAGAAACACGGTTCTCTTGCTCCTCATTTAACGGTAATCAAGCCAAACCAAAGCCGTATTGAGGGCTTCGAGCGTTCTACCGAAGAAAGCGACACGACAGAGATGTTCCACATACAAGATGTAGTATTGCATCCGGAAAAGCCACATTTTATAGTATGATTTTCCTTTACAACGAGAAGGGGAAATGGTAAAATAATTGGGTTAAATGAACCATTTTGGAACACACCAATACAGGTGAGGTAAGTACGTGGTTGAGAAGACCGAATCCAATTACGATGCCAGCACAATTCGGGTATTGGGTGGCATCGAAGCCGTTCGTAAACGGCCGGCCATGTATATCGGCTCGACGGGGCCCGAAGGACTTCACCACCTCGTCTTCGAGGTGGTCGATAACAGCATCGACGAAGCCCTTGCCGGCTACTGCACGAAGATCGAGGTAACGATTCATACCGACAACAGTGTGACCGTGGAGGACAACGGGCGCGGGATTCCGGTTGATCAGCATGTTACCGAGGGAAAGCCGGCCTTGGAGGTGGTGATGACCACCCTCCACGCAGGCGGGAAGTTCGACGGGCGGAACTACAAGGTTTCCGGAGGGCTGCACGGGGTGGGCATCTCGGTTGTCAACGCCCTTTCGAAGCAGCTGGAGGCCCGGGTCAAGCGAGGGGGAAAGGTATACGAGCAGAAATTCGAACGAGGAAAGGTTGCCTCAGAGCTTCGCGTTGCAGGGACCACGCAGAGGACAGGGACGAGGATTCGATTCCTGGCGGACCCGGAGATCTTCGAGTACGTGGACTGGAACTTCGATACGCTCGCCCAAAGATTGAGAGAGCTATCCTTCCTGAATGCGGGCGTGCAGATCACCCTCGAGGACGTGAGAACGAACAAGAAGAGTGAGTACAGTTACAAAGGAGGTATCACCTCTTTCATCGACTTCCTTAACGAGAGCAAGAAGCCCCTTCATAAGAAGATTATCCACCTCCAGGGGAACAGGGAGGACGTGGATATCGACATCGCCCTGCAGTACAACGATGGGTATACCGAGACCGTCTTCGCGTATGTGAACAATATCAACACCCGGGAGGGGGGAACGCATCTGTCGGGCTTCCGCGCGGCCCTCACCCGCACGCTCAACTCGTACGCAAGTTCGAACAACCTGTTCAAGAAGAACGCGAAGGCCTCCCTGAGTGGAGAGGACATGCGCGAAGGCCTGACGGGTGTCGTCAGTGTGAAGGTGAGGGACCCGCAGTTCGAGGGCCAGACCAAAACCAGACTGGGCAACAGCAACGTCAAGGGAATCGTCGAGAATTTCGTCAATGAAACGCTGAGTTCCTTCCTGGAGGAGAATCCGTCGACAGGGCGGAAGATCGTTGACAAGGTACACGAGGCAGCCAGGGCGAGGGAGGCGGCCAGGAAGGCCAAGGAACTCACCCGCCGGAAGAGCGCCCTGGAGGTGAGTTCCCTGCCGGGTAAGCTTGCGGATTGTCAGGAGAAAGACCCGCAGCACAGCGAGATTTTCCTCGTCGAGGGGGATTCTGCCGGAGGATCTGCCAAACAGGGTAGAGACCGAAAATGCCAGGCGATTCTGCCCCTTAAGGGAAAGATTCTCAACGTGGAAAAGGCCCGAATGGACAAGATGCTCCAGAATCAGGAAATCGGGTACATGATCACGGCCTTGGGTACTGGAATCGGGGAGGAAGATTTCCGGATAGAGAACTTGAGGTATCACAAGATCATCATCATGACCGATGCAGATGTGGACGGGGCCCATATCCGTACGCTCCTGCTCACATTTTTCTATCGCCACTATCGAATGCTCATCGAGAGAGGGTATCTCTATATTGCTCAGCCGCCCCTCTACCTCCTGAAGGATCCGAAGAAGAAGCAATCGAGGTACATCAAGGACAATCGCGAGTTCATGGAATACATGCTCGACAGAGGCGTGAAAGACACGAAGGTTCATCTCGAAGACGGGAAAAAGGTGCAGGATGGTCAACTCAAGACACTCGTGAAGAAGATCATCCGATTCGACGACCTGCTCTCGAAGCTCCGGCCCGGGATGGTGGACAGGGAGTTCTTAAGGGATCTCCTCTTGGAAACCGGGTTTTCGGAAGGGATACTTCAAGACAGGGAGGAATTGGAGAGAACGGTCAGGAACGTCTGGGAAGCGAGGCAGAAGGAAGGGTTTTCGACAGAGCAGGAAGAGTACTTCATCGAGGGCGATCCTGAGAACAATTGCTTCCGGATCCGGTATCTTTCGTCCAAGAACGGGACAAGCTGGGAGACGGTGCTGGACGCGGAACTGGTGACCACCCCTGCATTTCAGGAACTTATTAGAATTGCAGGAGAATTTGATGATATTGGAGAGCCTCCATACCGGGTGGAAAAGGGAGAGGATCAGACGCAGGCGGAGGGTCTCTTCCAACTCAAGGAAGACATCCTTCAACTCGGAAAAAAAGGTCTGGGGATCCAACGCTACAAGGGCCTGGGGGAGATGAATCCCGGACAACTTTGGGAGACCACGATGGACCCGGAGACCCGCACGCTCCTTCGGGTTGCGATCGCCGATGCGGCGGAGGCGGAACGAATCTTCAGCACCCTCATGGGAGATGATGTTGAGCCCAGACGCCAGTTCATTTTCGAGAATGCCCTGCATGTGCAGAACCTCGATGTCTAGCCCGGGTTAACCCCCCTTTTGTATGTGATCTAACGGGAGACAGAACGCTTGGATACACGGAAAATCCCGGTCAACATCGAAGAAGAGATGAAGCGGAGCTATCTCGACTATTCGATGAGCGTCATCGTCGGGAGGGCCCTGCCAGACGCCCGGGATGGGTTGAAACCCGTTCACCGGCGCGTTTTATACTCGATGTATGACCAGAAAAACGTATGGAACCGCGCCTACAAGAAGAGCGCGCGGATTGTGGGCGATGTGATCGGTAAGTACCATCCTCACGGGGATGCCTCGGTCTACGACACGATCGTTCGCCTGGCCCAGGACTTCTCCATGCGATACCCCCTGGTAGACGGCCAGGGGAACTTCGGGTCCGTGGACGGGGACCCCGCGGCAGCCATGCGATACACAGAGATCCGCATGGAGCGAATCGCCGGCGAGATGCTCGAAGACATCGAGAAAGAGACGGTCGAATTCCGGCCGACCTACGATGAGTCCATGGAAGAGCCCCTGGTTCTTCCGACCAAGGTGCCCTGCCTGCTCATGAACGGATCCTCCGGGATCGCCGTGGGAATGGCAACCAATATCCCTCCACACAACCTTGGCGAGCTGGTGGACGGCCTGGTGGCACTGATCAACGACCCGGACCTGACCGTCGAAGACCTCATGGGCTTTATCCCTGGTCCCGACTTCCCGACGAGCGGAATCATATACGGGAAGGCGGGCATAAGAGATGCCTACCGAACGGGCAGGGGGATTCTCCATGTCCGCGGAAGATGCCTGATCGAACGACATGCCCGGACAGACCGAGAGAGCATCGTGCTCACCGAGCTTCCCTACATGGTCAACAAGGCGAAGCTCATCGAGAGGATCGCGGACCTCGTGAGGAATCGTAGAATCGAGGGCATCCAGGATCTTCGGGACGAGTCGGACAAGGACGGCATACGCGTTGTGATGGACCTGAAGAAGGATGCGGCCGCGGATGTCCTGGTCCGACAGCTCCACAAGCTCACACCGATGGAGATCTCCTTCGGGGTCATCAACCTGGCCCTTGTCAACCAGCAACCCAGGGTTCTCAACCTGAAGGAGATGCTGGAGCAGTTCCTCTCTTTTCGAAAGACGGTGATCACCCGCAGGTGCATCTTTGAACTGAGAAAGGCGGAGGAAAGGGCGCATATCCTGGAAGGCCTCCGGATCGCCCTTGACCATCTGGACGAGGTGATCGCCCTGATTCGTGCGGCCTACAAGGCGGAGGCCGCACGTAGTGCGCTGATGGAAAAGTTCGGGCTGAGCCAGGCCCAGGCCCAGGCCATCCTTGACTTGCGCCTGCAGAGGCTGACCGGCCTGGAGATCGAGAAGATCGTCGACGAGTACAACGCCCTGATCAAGGAGATCGCTCGCCTGCGGGAAATCCTCGGAAACGAGAGGCTGATCTACACGATGATTCAGGGAGAGCTCGAGGAGATCAAGACGCAGTACGCCGACCCGAGAAGGACGGAGATCAAGGAGGCGACCGAGCAAATCGAGCCGGAAGACCTGATCGTGGAAGAGGAAATGGTGGTCACGGTTTCCAACACGGGCTACATCAAGCGGAACCCGGTCACCCTGTATCGCGCCCAGCTTAGGGGAGGCAAGGGCAAGGTCGGGATGGCGACCAAGGAGGACGATTTCGTCTCAACGCTGTTCGTTGCCTCCACACACAGCTATCTCTTGAATTTTACCTCCAAGGGCAGGGTTTTCTGGATCAAGGTGCACGAGATCCCGCAGGCCGGCAGGGCAGCCAAGGGAAGGTCGATCGTCAACCTTCTGCAACTGCAAGAGCGCGAAACGGTGCACACCTCGCTGGTCGTCAGGGAGTTCTCTGCGGACCAGTACCTGGTCATGGCCACGAGGAAGGGGATCATCAAGAAGAGCGTTCTTTCGGCCTACAGTCACCCGAGGACGGGTGGGATCATTGCGATCCGACTCGACGATAAGGACGGACTGGTCGGGGTCGAGATCACGGACGGCGAAAAGGACATCGTGCTCGGGACGAGGATGGGAAAACTGATCCGCTTCTCAGAAAAGGGTGCGAGGTCTGTCGGGCGAGTGAGCAGGGGTGTTCAGGGCATTCGCCTGGTCGGGGACGACGAAGTGGTGGGAATGGAGGTGGTGACCCCGGACGCGACCCTGTTGACGGTCACTGAGAACGGATACGGGAAGAGAACGCGCACCGAGGAGTATCGAAGACAGACCCGAGGCGGCCAGGGAACCATTACGATCAAGACGGATGAGAGGAACGGCCAAGTCGTCGGGATGAAGCAGGTGACCGACGAAGATCAGCTGATCATGGTCTCCAGCGACGGGAAGATCATCCGAATGAAGGCCTCGCAGATCCCGGTGATCGGCAGGAACACGAAGGGCGTCAGACTGATCGTTCTCAAGGAGAGTGAAAAGCTTGTCAGCTTCGCAAGACTCGAAGAAAAGGACGAAAGCGAAGAATAGAAAGAGGATGCAGTTCGCTGTCTTCATTCTCTTCGGGGTCATCCTTGGCTGTTTGCCAGGGGCAGGATGCAGCGGCTCTGACAGCGATCGAGAATACAGGAAGGCCGAGCAGTTCTGGCAGAGGAAGATGTATGGGCTGGCTGCCCAGAGCTATGAGCACTTCGGCTTCCAGCAGCCCAAGCATCCAAAGACAGCGCAAAGCCTGTACAAGGCAGGTTTCATCTATGCCTATTACCTCACGGACTATCCACGAGCCATTCAGCTGTTTCACCGCCTGATTGCACTTTACCCGGAGAGCCCTTTCTGTTTGCAGGCCCACCGAAGCCTCGCGGAAAACTATGCGACGCGGCTGAGGCAATACCCCCAGGCCATTGCCCAGTACCTCCGGGTCATCGACTTGGAGAGGAGAGCCGGTCGGGATGTTTCCCCCTCCCTGTATGAGGTTGGGCGCTGCTACTTCCTGATGGGGGACTCGAATCAGGCGGTCGAGGTCTACGAGAGGATCTGCAGGGAGGCCCCGCAGGGGGAGTACGCCGACAGCGCAGCCTATCAGATCGGGTTCACTCATTTCCTGGAGGAAGACTGGGAGACCGCGGAAAAGGACTTCCGATTCCTCCTTGAGCATTATCCGGAGAGCGAGTGGACCTTTGACGGCTTGCTCCACCTGGCGCGTTGCCTGAAGAAACTGGACCGCCAGCAGGAATCCGTGGGAGTCCGCCAAGAGATCCGAGAACGGTTTCCGGACAGGGCCGGCACAATCGAAACGAAAGAGGCTAGATGAAAAGGCGCGACCTCTCCAAGGTCCTCGAGACCCTTGAGAATGCGAAGTTCTTTTCTCCTTGCCTCACCGCTAAGGTATGTCTGCCGCCCCGTCCCGGAGAATACGTCGATTTCCCCGATGGCCTTTCCGATGAGCTGAAGACGGCCCTGAGCGAGAGGGGATTCAGGAACCTCTACTCTCATCAGGCCGAAGCCTTCCAAAGGGCCAAGGGCGGGGAAGACTTGATCGTCGTCACCCCCACGGCCTCCGGAAAGACCCTCTGCTACAACCTGCCCGTTCTCGACGCCATCGACAAGGACCGAACGAGCCGGGCCCTGTACCTGTTTCCCACGAAGGCCCTTGCCCAGGACCAACTTGCCGAATTCGAAGGCCTGGTTCGTGGCTTTAAGGCAGCCGTGAAGGCCTACACCTACGACGGGGACACCCCCGGTGACATTCGCAGGGCGATACGCAAGAAGGCCCATGTGGTCATCACGAACCCGGACATGCTGCACGCAGGGATCCTTCCGCACCACACGAAATGGAACGAATTCTTCCGGAACCTTTCGTTCGTCGTGATCGACGAAACGCACACGTACCGAGGCGTGTTCGGGAGTCACATGGTCAACGTGATGCGCCGTCTCCACAGGGTTTGCCGGCATTACGGTTCGACGCCACAGTTCATCTGCTGCTCCGCCACGATCGCGAACCCGCAGGAGGTTGCGAACAGGCTGGTCGAAAGGGAGGTGCAGCTCATCGACAGGAACGGTGCGCCCCAGGGGGAGAAGCGATTCTATTTCGTCAACCCGCCGGTGGTACAGAAGGCGCTCGGGTTGCGGACGTCGGCCCTTTCGATGGCCCAGAGGATTGCAGGCGAGTTTCTCCGGAACGAGATCTCCACGATCGTCTTCACCACCACAAGGCTCAACGTAGAGGTCCTGACAAAATACCTGAAGGACCTGTTCCGGAAGCCCGGAACGGGCGAGGAGCAGAAGATACGGGGGTACCGGGGCGGGTACTTACCCAACTTGAGGCGGGAGATCGAAAAGGGACTCCGGGAGGGCAAGATCAAGGGCGTTGTGAGCACGAATGCCCTGGAGTTGGGTGTGGACATAGGGAGCCTGGAGGCCTGTATCCTCAGCGGGTACCCCGGCTCTATCGCGAGCACCTGGCAGCAGGCGGGCAGGGCCGGGAGGAAGACGGGCCTGTCCTGCGCTGTGCTCGTATCCAGGAGCACGCCGCTGGACCAGTTCATCATTCGTCATCCGGACTACTTCTTCGGTAGATCGCCGGAGAATGCCCGCATGAACCCGGAGAACCTCACGATTCTGCTGAGCCATATCCAGTGTGCAGCCTTTGAGTTGCCCTTCCAGAGGGGCGAAACGTTCGGAGAAGCGGAGCTCGAGGAGATCCTGGACTTTCTGGCCGAGAAACGTGTGCTCAGGAGGCTTGGAGACAGCTGGTACTGGGCCGAGGACAGCTACCCGGCCAACCGGATCAGCCTGCGCAGCGTGGCGGCCGAGAATTTCGTTGTCCTGGACCGGTCCACAGGGAATCAGGTCGTGGCAGAGGTGGATTTCGAAAGCGCGCCCCTCACCATCTACCCTGGCGCCATCTATATGGTGGAAAGCCAACAGTATCAGGTCGAGGAGCTGGACCACGACAACCGGAAGGCCTATGTAACGCCCGTTACGGCAGACTATTACACGGAGGCGGTGCTCTACACCCACCTGAAGATCCTGGATGTCTTCGAGTCCGATCCGGAGGAGGGGCAGAAAGGGGGATCCCGGTTTCAGGAGGGAGAGGTGCATGTGGTGAACCATGTGGCAGGGTTCAAGAAATTGAAGTTCTACTCCGTGGAGAACCTCGGATACGGGGAGGTCTCCCTGCCGGACCAGGAGATGCACACCACGGGGTTCTGGATTACCGTGCCGCCGGAGGAAGCCCACGAGATTGGGCTTTCCGTTCAGGAACTCCTGGAGGCCCTGGCAGGGGCGGGCTACGCCATGCAGCACATGGCCGCTTTCCTCCTGATGTGCGAGACGAGAGATCTCGGCAAATGCATCGGGGATCCGTACCTCCAGTGGTTCTTCCCGGCAGAAACGGACCGTATTCGGCTGGATCACCCGCCCGTCAGCGGAGACGGGATGCCCTTCCATGAGACCTGGGACCGGGGGTTTCAGCCGACACTCTTCCTTTACGATGCCTACCCAGGGGGTGTTGGGCTGAGCTCGTACCTCTTCTCCCGGAGAGACGAACTGCTCACTGGCACCCTGTCTGTGGTGGAGCGCTGTGGTTGTTCCAATGGATGTCCCTCTTGCGTGGGGCCGCCCGGGGCAGTGGGTGAAAAGGCGAAGCAGGACGCAGTGAGGCTGCTGAAGTGGATGATCTCAGGGAGAGGCTGAGGCGCCTCCAGCGAGCCTACGGCGCGACACGCAAGACAGGGTGCAGCGCAGATGACGCGCCCGAAGGGGTTCCCGCCTCGAAACCGGCTTCTATACGGGAGCAACTCGAAAGGATCGAACAAAGAAGTTCCCGGCGACCGGTCCCTCGGGACGGAGCGTCGGAAAGGGCCAGGCCTCCCCGGCTCAAGGAAGTGCTTCAGGGAAGGGAGGTGTCGACCCCGCTCGGCGTCTGCTACGAGGTCAAGACCGCTTACCGAGAGAGCTTTCGACATGGCGACCACCGCATCGGCGCCTTTCGTGATGTGGACATGGAGGCCCTGGGGCTGTTTTGCGGAGGCGTGGATGGCCTTGATGCGCAGGCCGAGGACTTCCTCTTCATGGATCTGGAGACGACCGGGCTTTCGCTCGGGACGGGGACGTATGGCTTCCTGATCGGCCTGGGATACTTCCGAGAGGGGACATACCACATCCACCAGCTCTTCCTGAGGGATTTCGACGAGGAGCCCGCCTTTCTCTGCCGTGCCCAGCAGATCATGGCGCCCTTCCGGCACCTCGTTACGTTCAACGGAAAGACCTTTGACATCCCCCTCCTGGAGGTGCGCTTCATGATGTGCTCACAGCCCGAGACTTTGCGGGAAAAGGCCTCCTGGGACCTCTTATATCCTGCGAGGCGGTTGTGGTATGATCGCCTGGAGGATTGCAGGCTGGAGACGATCGAGCGCGAGCGGCTCGGTGTTGCCAGGGAGGGACAGGACATCGCGGGCGATCAGATTCCCCGGACCTACTTTCGCTACGTGCACGATGGGGATGCCCGGGATATGGACCGCATCGTGTACCACAACACCATGGATGTGTTGACCATGACGGCCCTGGCCGTCCATATGGACGAGAGCCTGAAGGAGAAGGACCCTGCCCGGACCAACCTGTTTTCCGTGGGAAAATACTACGAAAAGCAGGGGATCCAGGGCATGGGGACGGAATTCTTTGAAGCGGCCTCCAGCCAAGGCCCCTCCCACCAGGAGAAGGACAGGGCCCTTTTCCATCTGGCAATGCAACACAGGCGGGGCGGGAGGTTCGAAGATGCGTTTCGTATATGGAAAGGCCTCGTCGAGCGGGAGGGCTACGGGTTCCTTGCTTGCTGTGTGGAGATTGCGAAGCACCTGGAGCATCGAACCAGGGAGTACGACCAGGCGATAGGCCTGGTGCTGCATGCCCTGGAAAGGGTGGGCCCGGAAGAGGATCGGGTCAGGGCGGACCTGGACAAGAGGTTGAGTCGGCTGAAGAGAAAGAAGGGAACAGCATGAGACGGAAACGAACGCAATCCGTCCTCTTCGTGTGCACGGGCAACCTCTGCAGGAGCCCGATGGCCGAGGGAATCCTGAGGGATCGAATCAAGAAGGAAGGCCTGGAGGGAATCCGGGTCGCTTCTGCGGGGACCTGGGGGCTTGAGGGGGAACCGGCAGCCAAACATGCAATCAAGGTGTGTTCGGACAGGGGGATTGATCTTTCCGGCCATGTGGCCCGAAGGCTGACCGGAGATATGATAGAAGAGAGCGACCTGGTTCTGACCATGGAGATGGAGCATCTCCAGGGCGTGCTCGACCTGGTGCCGGACGGCCTGGCCAAGACCCGGATGTTGAGCCATTACGGGGCGCAGGACAGGCGAATCGATTTGCCCATTCGGGACCCCTACGGGCGGCCGAAGCAGGCGTA
>JAQYVQ010000252.1 GCA_030145435.1 Syntrophobacteria bacterium
GGGATCGAAGATTCGCTCCTTGTAGCCTCGCCTGATCTCGATGTCGTCCCGGAACCCCTTCGTCGTGATCAGGCCGGTCCTGGCCCCGTTGAACTCCAGCATCGTGTTGGTGGCCACCGTTGTCCCGTGAATGATCAGGTCCGTTTTCTTCAGGAACTCGCCAAGGCCCACACCCTCCCGGGAAGCGGCCTTCTCGAGCCCGGCAAGAACCCCCTTTGCCTGATTTTCCGGAGTGGACGGGGTCTTGACCACCCGAATCTCGCCCTCTTCGGTCACATACACCAGGTCGGTGAAGGTGCCTCCCACGTCGATGCCGATCTTGTGTCCCACGGTGCGTCCTCTCATTGAGGTTCGTACGTATGCTGCCTTCAAGATATGCTGTTTGGACACGACTCTGTCAACAGAGAACCGGGATTCGACCCCTTTCGATTGACACGCCGTCGCTGCCCCTCCTATACTTTTCTAAGTGGGGTGATCTGGGGCCAGCACCAACCATTCAAGCTTTGCCGGAAACATAGCGACGAGCCCCTGTCGACCCACCTATTCAGCGAGAAAAGGAGAAAGAGGACCATGTCTTCCAGCGTCCCGATTCTGCTCGGTGCAGTCCTTCTCATCGGGGCCTGTCTGCTCCTGGTCCGCGCCCTGCGATCGTACCGGCGGTACCGGAACGAGATGGTGGTGACCTGCCCGGAAACGGAGAGGGAAGTGGGGGTGGCGGTGGATGTGAAACGTGCAGCGATCACCGGCTCGGTGAGGCTGACCGACTGCACACGCTGGCCGGAGAAGCAGGACTGCGGCCAAGAGTGTCTTGCCGAGCTCGAGGCCTCACCCGAGAGTTGCATGGTCAAAAAAAGGCTCGAGACGTGGTACGAGGGAAAGGCCTGCGCCTATTGCGACAAGGGGTTCGCAGACATCCGCTGGCACGAGCACAAGCCGGCCCTGGTCAGCCCCGACCACAAGCTGCTCCAGTGGGTGGATGTTCCGGCAGAGGAGATGTCCGAGGTTCTTGCGACGCACCAACCGGTTTGCGGGACGTGCAACTTCGCTGAGAAATGGTGACGGTCGAGGGATTCCTTCCGGTGCCCTCGAGGCTCAAGAGGGCTTCGCTTCCTTACAATCCCTGCAAATCTTCTCCCCCCCCACCTCCTCCAGTCTTGTGGCCATGGTCATCTCCCCGCACCGGTCGCACGGGTTCGAGGCATGGATCCGGGCGTGGGGCGGGAACGCCACCTGGGTCGGCTCGATCTTGAACAGTTCTTCCGCAGGTCTTTCCAGGACCACGTAGCTCCCCTGCTCGTGGAGACTCCTGAACTCCTCCTGCTCTTCCTCGCTGGCCTCCTTGTTGCGCATCTTCTGGATGAGGTCCCTGTGCCTTTCGCTCGGAGCCAGGGCATCCGGTTTGAGCGAAACCCGCACGGCCTTACCGGATTTCCTCCCGAAGAAGGTGAAGACTTGTTTCCCGTGGTCCTTGAAGATGAAGTTGCCCTTGCCAAAGGTACAACCCGTCATTACCTGGACCGCGTCACACCCGCAGGCGTCGTTCTCGACGATGGCGACCATCTCCTCGTCCGCGGACCGGTTCTCGGCCAACCACTCGAGTCCCGCCTTGGCGGCCCTGTACCCGATCGACAGCCCGGGGCAGAGGTGTCCGTGAAAATCCAGACACTTCTTGAATTCATCCGTCCTTACGATTTCTTCACCCGTCATTGTCTGCTCCTTGCAGCTGTTCATGGTCAGGAAACACCCTCTTTCGACCATACGAGCAACCCGGCTGTCCGTCAATCGGAACTATCGAAACAGAAGGTGAAAGGGAAAAGGGTCAAGGGTCAAGGGGTGGTTAAAGTTATGAAGAAGGTACTCTACAGGGAAGAAGCCAAAGTGCCCTTGATTCCGTCTTCAATACTTGATCCATCCCTTTAGCCTTTTACCTTTGCCCTTTCACCTCCCGTAATCGGGGACAGCCACCGATTACGGCACCCAGACCTCGGGTTCCATGGATCCGGGGGCCATGTACTCGATCCGATAAGGGACAACCTTGACGATACAGTAGTTCGGGTCGTCCGGCCCGCTGAAATAGCGCTTGAGTTCGTCCTTCCAGTAGTCTCCCCGTTGCGCCTCGTCCGTGGTGACTTCAGCTCGCCCCTCGATTTGGAGGTAACTGTCCGCAGATTCTGGTGAAGTCACGCCACAGGTCAGATGCACTTCCGGGTTCTTCTTCACCTGTGCCACCTTGCGAGAGCCCAGGAAAGACGCGAACCGCAAGGTCAGGTCCTTGTCGCCCGTGGCCATGACATACCGTACCCAGGGCTTCCCCTCCTCGGTCACGGTGGCCAGGGCCGCCAGCTGCGGCCTCCCGATGATCTCCAGGATGTGATCCTTTAGTGTTGCCATTCCGGTTCTCCTGTACAGGGACGTTTTTCGTGCAGATGTCTCAATACATCGGATGCGTGTTGTCCCCGTTCCGATTCGGTTTCAAAGGACTCGATCTCCCCCCCCCAGGCAGCTCCCCGATTGCGGGCGGAATGGGGGCTGGCAGGCCCTCGCGGGGTGGAGCACGAAGCGGTCTCATGCTACGATACCCGGACTGTCCCTCAACACAACCCGTCGGGAGTCGAAGAAGATGGCAAAAAGCCTGTACATCGCGGCCGTGGAGCCGAGAAGCGGAAAATCGGTCGTTGCCCTCGGCCTGATGGAATTGCTGTCGAGGCGTGTCCCTAAGGTGGGGTTCTTCCGGCCGGTCATCGCTTCCGGCGATCGCCCTGACAAGGAGCTTCATCTCATCCTCACCCGCTACAACCTCGAACATGCCTACGAAGACGCGTACGCCCACACCCATGAAGAGGCACGTGAGATGACTGCTGAAGGGCAGTACGGCGAACTCCTGAAGAGCATCGTCGGGAAATACAGGGAACTCGAAAGCCGGTGCGACTTTGTTCTGTGTGAAGGCACGGATTTCACGAGAGTGTCTTCTGCCTTTGAGTTCGAGTTCAACGCCGATGTGGCAAACAACCTGGGATGCCCTGTGCTGGCCATGGTCAACGGGCGACGCAAGTCCACGGATCAATTGACGCAAGCCGTGCAGGTGGCGCGGGAGTCCTTCCGGGGACAGGGCTGCACCCTCCTGACAACGATCGTGAATCGGGTGGATCCGGAACAAGCGGACGCGGTCAAACAGAGGTTCCGGGAAGAAGGGGCGAAGGAAGGACCGGTCTACATCCTTCCCGAAAAGGAGACCCTCGGAAAGCCGACGATAGGCGAGATTGCCGCAGCCTTGGGCGGCCGGATCCTGCAGGGAGATCCGGACTGGCTCAATCGAGGGGTGCACGACTTCAAGATCGCCGCCATGCAGTTGCCGAATTTCTTGCACCACGTTCTGGACGGGTCCCTGATCATCACGCCCGGGGATCGGGCCGACGTGATCCTCGTCAGCCTGGCAACGGTCTTCTCGGAGACCTACCCGAACATTTCCGGCCTCTTGTTGACAGGCGGCCTCACGCCCGAACCGCAGGTCCAGAGGCTGATGGAGGGCTTGAGCAAGTCCCAGGTGCCCGTTGTCAGCGTCGATACCGACACCTACACAACGGCGATGAACGTGAGCACCGTCCCGGCTGTCCTGACCCCGGACAACGACCGCAAGATCGCCACGGCCCTGGGCGTCTTCGAGTCCCATGTGGACACGAAAGAACTCGGGGATCTCATCGCCGGTGCGCCCTCCACGTGGGTCACGCCGATCATGTTCGAAAGCGATCTGATCGAACGGGCCCGCAGAGACCGACAGCACATCGTGCTGCCCGAAGGCGGGGACGAGCGGATCCTGAAGGCCTGTGAGATCCTGACGCGCCGAAACGTGGTCGACATCACCCTCCTCGGCAACGAAGAAGAGGTCCGGCGACAGATCGATCTGCTCGGGCTCCGCCTGGAAGGGATTCCGGTCGTGGATCCGGCACGGTCCGAATGGAGGAAGGAGTTCGCAGAGATCTACCTCGAGATGCGCAAGCACAAGCGCATCCCGATGGACGTGGCCTGGGACGCAATGGGGGACGTGAGCTACTTTGGGACGATGATGGTGCAGCAGGGAATAACGGACGGCATGGTCTCGGGCGCGGCCCACACGACCCAGCAGACGATCCGGCCGGCCTTTGAGATCATCCGCACCCAACCGGGGCGTTCGATCGTGTCGAGCGTGTTTCTGATGTGCCTCGAGGACCGGGTCCTCGCCTACGGAGATTGTGCGATCAACCCGGACCCGAACCCGGAACAGCTGGCCGACATCGCGATCAGCTCGGCGGAAACGGCCCGGCAGTTCGGGATCGAGCCGCGCGTCGCCATGCTCTCCTACTCGACCGGTGAGTCCGGCAAGGGGGAAGACGTGGAGAAGGTCCGGGAGGCGACCCGGATCGCAAGAAAACAGAGGCCGGGCCTCAAGATCGAAGGACCGATCCAGTACGACGCGGCCGTGGACGCGGGCGTGGCCCGGACCAAGATGCCGGACAGCGAGGTGGCAGGCCGTGCCACGGTCTTTATCTTCCCGGACCTGAACACCGGAAACAACACCTACAAGGCGGTCCAGAGATCGGCCGGCGCCGTTGCGATCGGCCCTGTCCTGCAAGGATTGAACAAGCCTGTCAACGACCTGAGCCGCGGATGCACGGTCACCGACATCGTGAACACGGTTGCCATCACGGCCATCCAGGCCCAGTCGATGAAAGGCGCATGATGAGAATCCTGGTCCTCAACTCCGGAAGCTCTTCGATCAAGTACAAGCTCTTCGACATGACCGATCGATCGATTCTCGCCTCCGGTCTGGTGGAGCGGATCGGGGAAGCAACCGGTTCTCTGGCGCATCAAGCACGAGATGCCCGGGGGAAGATGACCGAGACGCGCAAGGCCGGGAGGGTTCCGGACCACAGGGCAGGGATGCAACAGATCGTCGAGGCCCTGTCCGCCTCGCGTGCCGGCGAGGACGGGACCGGGCTTGCCGGGATCGGCCATCGCGTCGTCCACGGCGGGGAGGATTTCACGGAACCCACCTTGATCGACGAGAAGGTTCTCGCCGTAATCCGGAAGAACGTTCCGCTCGCCCCCCTCCACAACCCGGCCAACCTGATCGGCATCGAGGTCGCCCTCGAGGCGGCTCCCCACTTGCCCCAGGTCGCTGTTTTTGATACGGCCTTCCACCAGTCGATCCCGCCCAGGGCCTTCCACTACGCGATCCCCCATGAGCTGTATACCCGACACCGGGTACGGCGGTACGGCTTCCACGGGACCTCACACGAGTACGTGGCCGGGCGAGCAGCCGCCTTTCTAAAAAGGGCTCCGGAATCCCTGAACCTGATTACCCTGCATCTGGGGAACGGGGCGAGCGTTGCCGCCGTCGAGCAGGGCCGATGTGTGGACACATCGATGGGCATGACCCCCCTGGAAGGCTTGATCATGGGGACCCGTTGCGGCGACATCGACCCTGCCGTGCACTTCTACCTGCTCCGGGAAACGGGCCTGTCCCCGGACGAGCTGGATTCTCTTTTCAACAAGGAGAGCGGGCTCAAGGGAATCTGCGGCACGAACGACATGCGGGAGGTGCTCGAGAAGGCGGACGCCGGAGACGACCGCGCACGACTGGCCATCGACATGTACTGCTATCGGGTGAAGAAGTACATCGGCGCGTACACCGCTGTGCTGGGAAGAGTCGATGCCCTCGTCTTCACGGCCGGGATCGGCGAGCGGGCCGCTCCGATTCGAGAGATCTGCTGCCAGGGGCTCCCGGGCCTCGGAATCGTCCTGGACCCGGAGAAGAATCGTGCAGGCTCCCGGCCGCCCTTCGAGGTCCAGGCCACGGCGAGTGCGGTGAAGATCCTAGTAATACCCACTGACGAAGAGCTTCAGATTGCTGAACAGACCCTCGAGCTGATCCAGCGCCGGAAGGAGAATCGTGATGGCTGAACGCAACCCCCCGAATATGGACCCGACCGTGTGGCTGGGCGAAAAGCGGAGAGAAGACGAGAAGAACTTCCTGAAAGGGAGCCGCCAGCACAACGAGGAGCTGGCAAGCGCCGGCCGAATCTTCCTCGAGTTCATCCAGGGCTTCTGGTCCCTTCACTCGATCGGCCCGTGCGTCACGGTGTTCGGGTCTGCGCGCTTCCCGGAAGGACATCGGCACTACGAGCTCGCACGCGCCCTGGGGAAGAGGCTCGCCGAGGAGGGTTTCACAGTCATGACCGGTGGCGGGCCTGGAATCATGGAGGCAGCCAACCGCGGAGCCAAGGAGGGCGGGGGTGTGAGCCTCGGCTGCAACATCCAGTTGCCCGAGGAACAGGAACCGAACCCGTACCTGGACCGATTCGTGGAGTTCGACCACTTCTTCGTCCGGAAGGTGATGCTCGTCAAGTATTCAAGGGCCTTTGTGGTCTTGCCGGGAGGGTTTGGAACGCTGGA
>JAQYVQ010000397.1 GCA_030145435.1 Syntrophobacteria bacterium
GACTTCTGCGGAATCATCATCCCTGCGGAGGTTCGCTGCACGCCCACGGACTCCGGTTTCAGGAAGCGAAAGATCTCTTCCTGCCCTTGACCGACATCCCAATCGCAGTACCCGGGGCTGAATCTCCCGGTGGTCTGGTAGCCCTGCTCCCCGAGCAGCGCGGAGACATGCCCATCCAACTGGTCGGTCAGCCTCTCGGTCACGACAGATCCGGCCGCATCCAGAAGATAGGCATGAAACAAGGACTCCCTCTGGGCCGCGTTCATTGCTTCTTCCAAGGCCCGGCCGGTGGTGACCACGAAACAGCAGATGACTTCCGGCTCGCTCAGATGTTTCGCCAGATGAGCCAACTTCACGCTCCGGATCTCCACGTCCCGGCCCACGAGCAGACCCTTCTCCAGGCGCAGGAACGGCGTAGTTTTGTATAGGCAGGCAGGCGCGACCTTTGCCAGACACTGGTCCACGGCTCGTTCGATCTCACCACGGATGTCGTCACCCAGCTCCTTGGACGACGGGTAGCCCACCAGAGAGATCACATCCGGCAGGATGTCTTCCGGACACGGGAGGGATAGATCAAATCGTTCAGGTTTCATCTCATCACCTACCTGGCAACCACCGGAATCTCCACAGGACGCTCTCTCTGGGCCAAAACCCTCTCCGCCTCACCAGGCACATCGGCCGCCCCCTCTGCGTACCCATCCGCCCCGATCGCCTTGGCAAGCCTCTCGTCCAGAGGGGCCCCACCCACCAGAATCTTGACCTCCGGGTGAAGCCTGCGCACCCACTCGATCACGTCCCGCATGTTCTCCAGCGGAGTCGACATCATCGTGGAGAGGGCCAGGAGCGACGCCTTCGTTTCTTTCAGGGATTCCAGGAATTTGTCCCTCGGCACATCCTTGCCCAAATCGACCACCCGATAACCCGCGGCCTCCAGAACGCCGGCCACGATGTTCTTGCCCATGTCGTGAACGTCCCCCTCCACCACGCCGATCACCACAGCCTCTTCCTTCCGGTGCACATCCGCGCTCGTGTCCTTGAGGTGCCCCACCCCTTGTCGAAAGGCGTCTATGCAGAGCAAGAACTCCGGGATCGAACACTCGCCTTCCTTGAGCTTCCTGCGCGCCTTTTCCATTCCGGCCGTCATGGCACCAAGAATCGCTTCCGGGGCGACCGCACCCGCGTCGATCTTCGAGAAGACCTTCTCCACCCGAGCCGGGCTTCGGGACAGGATGACCTCTTCGATTTCCTTCAGAATCTTCGGCTTTGACACCTCTTCTCCCTCCTCCAGGGTGCCGATTAATGCAGAATCCCTACCTTGCCGTCATTCCTGCCTTTGCGGGGACAGGCTCTGACCTTCTCCCCGAGGGGAGAAGGAATTTATCGGCAAAAACTCCAGGCAGTCGCACTGCACGGGGACCCCTTCTCGAATCAGCCGTATTTCTCGGCCGCCTTGATGAGCGAAAACGCGTTCGTCAGAGGGATGTTCGGCGGATACTCGCACCCTGGAGCAAGTATGTACCCACCGTCCCTGGCGAGGACATCGATCTGTTCCCGGCAGGCCGTCATAACCTCCTGCGGGGTCCCCTCCACGAGGAGCGGCGTGGGGATGTACCCGATCAGGGTCACCTGATCGCCGTATTTCTCTTTGAGTTCCTTCGGTGTCTTGCAGTCGTCCGGCAGGTGGGCAAAGCTTATCGCATCCGGCTCCATCCACCGGATCTGCGCATCAAAGTACAGGTCGTGGCCGCAGTTGTGAATGGCCACCGAGAGCCCGTTCTTCTTGATCGTCTGGCTTATCTCGCGAACAAAGGGCCCTTCGATCTCCTCCCAAAGTTGCTTGGAAAGGCCGTTTCGCGAGGCATAGAGGGTGTCGATCGCCACCGAAGAAACACCGGTCTCACACTGGGCCTGGGTGAACTCGATGAGCGTCTCGTTAATCGCCTCGCAGGCCTTCCGGACCTTCTTCGGATAGAGCACACAGTCCCGGAACAACCACTCCGCCCCCCGCATCATGCTCAGCACGCCCAGCGGGCCGAAGAGAAATCCGCCAAGCACGGTTCGGAGCCCAAGACGCTTGACCATGATCCGGCAGAGCTTGACGAATTCCTGCATGCGCGCGGCCTGCGAGAAATCGATCGGCTTGATCTTCCCGTAGTCGTCCACGTCCTTGACCACCGGATCGCTGTAATCAGGTCTCGCCGTGGAGTTCTCGGGATAGATCACCTTCTGACCGAAATCCGCGGCCTCGACCGACAGGTCCCAGAGGAGAATGAGCAAGTCCCCGCCCACGAATTCGAACCCGGAAGCATACACCTCCGCGGCCTTCTCCGCGTCCGTGGCGAAATCGGGGAACGAGATCCCTTTGATCTGCCTGGCACCGGCGCACAGGATCGGAGTGACCGGCACCCGGTCCGGCTGTTTGTGACGAAACGTTGTGACGACTCTCTCGATCTTGCTGAGCGAGGTATATCGGCCACGGGCACTCGAAAAGGTGGCGACGGCGTCGAGAAGGGGCTCCGGCAGACTGCCGAGGGGGGGCATGCGGCCCGCCCGAAGAGAATCAAAGAGCTTGGCAAGGTTCTTCATGATGGTGGCACTCCGTTTGCCGAGGACGGCAGGGGCGGTCTTTCCCTCGATGATGGACTTGCAGGCAACCTTTCGAGGTCCCTGGAATCAAAACAGAGACGCTGCAGAAGGGCCTGGGGCCTCGAGAGCCCGTTATACTAGCATATATGCAGAATAAGGGAAATCTGATGACCGACGAGACCTTCCGATTCCAGGTAGACCGGATCATCCAAGAATCGCAGCGCGTGAAGACCTTCCGCTTGCGACCGGAAGGGTCCGGGCTGCCCTTCCACTTCTCTCCAGGGCAGCACTTGGGGGTACGACCAGCACCGCCGGGCGTCCCTGATCACGAACACGAGAAGTGGCGGCATTTTTCCTTGTCCAGTTCTCCCTCAGAGGGTTTCCTGGAAATCACGGTCCTCAATCAGGGAACGGTCTCGGACAGGATGCACTCCCTTGCCCCGGGCGACTGGGTCGAGGCAACCCGGCCGGTGGGCGCCTTCATCCTTGAGGACGAGGTGGGGCATGGGCCCGTGTTCTTCGCAGGAGGCATCGGCATCGCACCCATCCGGAGCATGATCCGCCTCTGTCTGGAGCAGGAACAGGGAGAGGCCGTGAGCCTCTTCGCAAGTTTCCCCACACGGGAACAGGCCATATACAGAGAAGAGATCAAGGCCTGGGCGGATCGGGCCCCCCAGTTCTCCTGCTGGCTCACATACACGGGGACCGAGACAAGGCCGGATACCCAAGACTCGGAAACCCATCCGTGGGACCGCCCCTTCCTGGAAGAACGGATCGAACGCCCCCTCGAGCGAGTCTACTACCTCTGCGCCCCCCGCGGGCTCATGGACCTGGTCGAGAACCACCTGGCAGCCATGGGCATATCCGAAGACCGGGTGCGGAGAGAACGTTGGTAGGGGAAGAGAAGAATAGATGCCCCCCTTCAAACGGAGCGCGGAGCCATCCAACGGCAGGAATAACAAATCTATTGATGTTTAGGGAATGATAAGATGCTATGTCTAAAAGTAACTCACAAGAGGGCTTGAGGTTCTGTTTCTAGCCTGCCTTTTTTAACTTCCGATTCTCGTTGATTCTGGCCGGTTCGCGTACCTTGTTCGCGCAGTACGGACAGCAGCACCAGGCAGGATCGATGATCTTACCGCAACCCGCACAGGTGTCTATCAATTTCTGGGTGCAATGAGGACAAGCTACGAACTCAGGGTCAATGACGCTCTCGCAGGCGGGACAGCGTGACCCGAAGTCCTCATCGCTTTGACTTACGTGAAGCAGTCCGCTCACGCTTGTGGTGCCATTCAGGACTGCCTGGGTTCCCGCATAGTTTAGCGTGACCAGGCCTTCCGTCAGGGCCAACTGTCTGATAATCGCTTCTGTGGCTTCGTTGGCTATGTATTCACGGATACGTTGGCTCAGCATGAGAATTTCATAGAGAGCGACCCTTCCCTTGAATCCTGTCCCGCCACATTCATAGCACCCCCTTCCCCGGAAGAACGTCTTGCCCTGCGCCTCCCGAGCAACCAACCCGATTTTCCGGAGATCCCCATCACTGGGGGAGTCCTGGACCTTACAAGAAGGGCATATCACACGAACAAGCCTCTGTGCGACGATGCCGATTACCGTCGACGCGATGAGATAAGAAGGGATTCCCATATCCCTGAGGCGCGTTATTGTTGCGACCGTACTATTTGTATGTATCGTGCTTAATACCAGATGTCCCGTTAAGGATGCCTGCATGGCTGTGGTGCCGGTTTCAGCGTCCCTCATTTCGCCCACAAGAATAACATCGGGATCTTGGCGAAGCACGGCACGGAGGATATTCGGAAAGGTACGACCTGCTTTCTCGTGAACGGCCACTTGGTTGATGCCCTTCAAATCGTATTCGATCGGGTCCTCAATGGTCGTGATGTTCTTGTCGACGGTTCTCATCCGGGACAGAGCCGCATACAGGGTTGTTGTCTTACCGCTTCCTGTGGGGCCCGTGACCAAGATAATGCCCTGAGGTTTAGAGAGCAGGGATAGAAGTTTTTCACGATTCTTACCCTCGAGGCCTAGGTGGTCTATCGAAATTATGGAGTTTTCTGGATCCAGGATTCTTATGACCACCTTTTCTCCGTAGTTTGTCGGCAGCGTCGACACTCGAAGATCCAAACTACTGCCATCCAACCTTATACCCACCCTCCCATCCTGGGGAACCCGCTTTGTTGCGATATCGAGTTTGGCCATGATCTTCATCCTCGAAATAACGCCCCCCTGTGTCCACTTCGGCAGTTCGGTGAGAACTCGGAGGGCGCCATCCACACGGATTCGAATCAGGAGGTTATCGCGAGTAGGCTCGGCATGAATATCAGATGCTTTCTGTCGTACTGCAGATGAGACGATATGGTTAACAATCTTTACAATCGGAGCTGCTTCACTCTGTTGTTTCATGCTGTGCGGATCGGGTTGTTGATCGTTTCCCTCCTGAATGAGTTCCAGGTTGGTATCCGAGCAAATGTCATCGACGATTGAGTCTGCGTAATCTTCGAATTTGTAGTGTTTTCGGATGGCCCAGTCTATGTCACTCTTGGTAGCAACATATGAGGTAATCTGGTATCCGGAGGCGAACTGAGCGTCCTGAAGGGCTTCGGTATTGTAGGGGTCGGCCATTGCTACGTGGAGATTTCGGCCATCTCTGCTTATGGGAATTAGCTGATGTTTTACTGCCCATTTTTCGGGGATAACTTGCACAGCCTCGGGTTCGACTGCTGCGATCTTCAGATCGATTTGACGAATCCCCAATTGAGACGAGATAGCGGTAGCAATATCGTCCTCTGTGCAAATCCCTTTCTCGACAAGCATTTCTCCGAGCTTTTTTGTGCTGTGTTTCTGTTCGGAAAGAGCTTTCTCAAAATCAGATTTCTCGATGACACCTGCATCGATAAGTATCTGTCCGAGTTTTCTTTTTGCATTTGGCTTGTTCAAGGATATCCTTCCTCTGGAACACCACGATTCTATGAAGTCCCACGATCTAGTTCACTGATTCAACCAATCCTCCCTAATCTAGGGGAGGTTAAGAAGATCGAACAACCCACGCACGGATACCCAGAGTCGATTGCATTACGAATGCAGATGTCGCTAATTCACTTTTCGGATAGTCTCTTCGAAGGATGATTGTCGATCTAGATCGAAAGACGTTTTCTCACCTGCACGACAATTCCTCAGGTTCTCGTCTGCCTCGTCATAGAATGCCGGTTTCACCTCAATTGCCTTTTCAAATGATCGAATGGCCCTTTCAGAGTCACCGTGCCAGGCGTAGGCACACCCCAAATTGTTGTACGCCCGAGCGTCGCCCCCTGCCTGCCTGAAGGCCTCAAAAGCCTCGTCCATCCTGCCTCCCTTGGACAGGGCCAACGCAAGGTTATTGTAGGTCTTGCTGTTCATAGGGCCTAATTCCAATGCCTTGTGGAAGGCCCGGACCGATTTCTCGTAGTCCCCGGACAAGTAATGTGATATTCCGAGGTTGTTGTACAACATTCCACTGTCAGGCTTTAGGGAGACGGCTGCCAGGTATTGGAGAACCGCCCACTCATATTCTCCCCGATAGTCGTGGATAATGCCCAGGAAATTGCGACTCTTCCAAAGCTTTGCGTCGAGTTCGATCGCCTTCCGAAACTGATCCTCTGCCTTCTTATATTTTTCCTGTTGGAAGAACACCTGACCGAGTCCCATTCGCGCGAGTGCGTGTTCCGGGCGCCATTCAAGAACCTTTTCAAACTCCGCCTCCGCTTCTTGGGTAAGCCCTCCCGCCAGGAAGACAAGCCCCCGCTTGTAAAGGACTCTTGCATTGTCCGGGTCCATTTTGAGAGATTTGTTGTATTCCACGAATGCCAATTCGAGTTCACCCCTCTGTAAATGAACATCGCCTGACCATTCATGCACGTCGCTTGACAGCTCTGGAATCACTTCCGGGTTCGTAAGCTCATCCGAGAATGGAGAAGGAATCTTCCCGGGGACAGCGGCAGAACTATTCTTTAGCATCTTCTTATAGTCCTGGTTCTTATAGTCCCGGCTGGTTCTCATCGATTTGTCGGCGCTGGCACAGCCGATGAGCGTAAGCGTCATGAAGCCGATCGTGATGCTAACGAAGAGGGACTTTCTGTTTCTTGGCTGCGTCATGGTGAAACCTTTCTGCTCTTGTAAACAGGTTGCCCAACCTTGTGATCAAGTCTGTCCCATCGTTTGATAGATCCGTATGGCCGCAGGACCGACCAGCGCAACGAAAAGAGACGGGAAGATGAAGAGAATCAACGGGAACAGCATCTTGCCGGGCAGCTTCGCGCCCTTTTCTTCTGCCTTCATGTACCTCTTTGTCCGGAACGTATCGGAATACACCCTCAAGGATTGCGCGAGACTCGTGCCAAACCTGTCTGTTTGCGCCAAAAGAGACGTAAGATTGTGTACCTCTTCAATGTCGATCCGGTTGGCCAGAGTCTTGAGCGCCTCATGCCTTGGCTTCCCGGCCCTCTGTTCCAACCCGTAAAGCCTGAGCTCCTCACTCAATGTTTTGTTGGTCAGTTCCAATTCTTCAGATACCCGCTTTATGGCGGCATCCAATCCCATACCCGCCTCGACACAGACCACGAGGAGATCCAACGCGTCCGGCAATCCCTCACGTATCTTGTTTTTTCGGTTTTCGGTCCTGTTGTGCAACCAGATATCGGGGAGGTACAATCCTGCGACAGCGAGAAGGAGGGTGATGAACATATCGACATTCGGGCTCATGGGTTGCACGAAGTGAACGCCAACGAGCAGAAAGCCGGCAGGGAACAGGAGGAGAAGGAGACCCTTCGTTCCCCAGAAGATGGTCGGGGCATTTGCCTTGCGAAACCCGGCACACACGAGACTTTGTCTGAGTCGGGAGTAATCCTGGGATTTCGTTGGAACCACGCGCTTTCCGATCGAGCTCAGAAAGCCCGAGATGCTCCCCCAGGCATTGTCGGATGACTCGGGAGTCGTTTCCGCAATGAATGCTTCTTCCTCGAGTGTGGCACCGTGCACCTTATCGAGCATCGAACGTCTTGTGCTGCGTTGCCTGTACACCTGATAGAGGCCCGCAAAGAACAGGATGGCCACGAAAAAGGCCATTGTGGATATCAAGAGCGGGACCGTTGCAGGGGGGATTGTCATGCTTTTTATCTCCGTCGAGTTACACTCGGATCTTCACCATTCTTAACATGACAAAAATGCCAAAGATCATCATGATTGCAGATCCTCCCAGCATCTTCTTTCCCATCGGGTCCTCGAACAACAGGCTCACGTACTCTGGATTCATGAAGCGAAGACCGATGAGAATCAGGAAAGGAACCGCGACGAGGACCTTGGCCGAGAACCTGGCCTCTGCGGACAGGACCCGCAGCTTGTCGTCGAACTTGAACCTCTCACGAACGATACGGGCAATGTTCTCGATGATCTCCGCAAGATTGCCCCCTGTTTCACGCTGTATGACGACAGAAACAACGAAGAACTTGAGGTCAGGGCAATCGACTCGGTGTGCGAGGTTCTTCAGGGCATCGGGCACGCTGACCCCGAAGTTGATTTCGTCCAGGGTTTCATCGAATTCCGTGCCCAGAGGGTCGTCGAAGTTTTCGGTAGCCAGCTTTAGGCCCGTCGTGAATGCATGGCCGGCTTTGAGCCCTCGGGCAATCAGGTCCAGGCCTTCCGGGAGCTGTCTCAAGAATTTGTGCATTCTGTTTCTCTTCTTGATGACGAGATAGTAGAGGGGAGCGCCTGCCAACAACGCTCCGACCAGAAGGGACGTGGCCGGATTTCTTGTCATCAAGAAACAAATGTAGTCCCCCGCCAATGCCAGGACGAGGGCAAGAAGCGCGAAGACGCTTGGAGGGTACTGGACGTTCGCCTGCTGAACGAGGCGGTCGAGGGCGTTCACCCCCGGAGTGCGTGAGAGGATCTCGTTGAGTGCCGGGATACTGCTGAATGTTTTCTTCCGAAGAATGTCCGTGGCCTCGGCCGTGTGATCACCCATGGAGATTCCCCGGACCCTCTTTCGAAGCTTTTTTGGACTCGGGTTCTTCAGACGCCTGTAGGCGTACATGAGGAGCTCTATGGTCAAGATGGAAACAAGGAACATCGCGATGAGGGTGCCCAGGAAGACTTTCATCTTTACGGTCCTCGTCAGACTAGATTTCTTCGATCACGGTTCTTTCAAACGATTCAGGTGGAACGCTTATACCCATGGCTACGAACTTGTCGACGAATCGGGGCCGGACGCCGTGGAACAGGAATCTTCCTTTCACCTTGCCCGCGGGATCGATCGACGTACGCTCAAAGGAGAAAATCTCCTGCAGGGTAATCGTGTCCCCTTCCATTCCGGTGATTTCCGTCAGGCTGACCAGCTTTCTCGTTCCATCCGTCAGACGTTCCAGGTGGGCGATGACATGGAGGGCAGCGCAGACGTATCGTCTTACAAAGGTGGCCGGAATGTCGAAGTTTGCCATGGCGACCATGGTTTCCAGCCGCATGAGGGCATCCCGGGGTGAGTTGGCGTGGACGGTGGTCAACGACCCTTCGTGCCCTGTGTTCATCGCCTGGAGCATGTCAAAGGCCTCCTGGCCACGGACCTCCCCCACGATAATCCGGTCGGGACGCATCCGCAGGCTGTTCTTGAGAAGATCCCTCTGGGTGACTTCCCCCTTGCCTTCGATGTTCGGGGGCCGGGTCTCCAGCCTGACCCTGTGCTCCTGTTTGAGCTGTAATTCCGAAGGATCCTCAATCGTGACGATCCTTTCCTCCTCCGGAATGAACCGGGAGAAGACATTCAGCATGGTCGTCTTCCCGGTCCCCGTACCTCCGGAAATCAGGACATTCAGCTTCGCCCTGACGATTCCCTTCAGGATCTCGGCGATCTCCGGGACCAGTGTCTTGAGTGCAATGAGATTCTCCATCTCCAGCGGTTCCTTGGCGAAACGCCGGATGGAGAGCATCGGACCATCGAGGGCGAGGGGAGGGATCACGGCGTTAACCCTCGATCCGTCCACGAGCCTGGCATCCACCATGGGAGAGGATTCGTCGATCCGGCGGCCTACAGATGAGACGATCTTGTCGATGATTCTCATCAGGTGGGCATCGTTCTTGAACCTGCCTTCGGTAGGCTCCAGCTTGCCGAACCGCTCAACGTAGATCTTCTCGTACGTGTTGACCAGGATATCGGAGACCGTCGGATCCTGGAGAAAAGGCTCCAGGGGACCGAGGCCCATGACTTCATCCTGAATCTCCGTTATCAACAGCTCTGTTTCAACTGAATTCAGCGGGAAGGATGTTGCATCTTCCCTGAGTATCCGCTCGACCAGAATCCTGATTTGCGTCTTGAGGCTGTCTCGATCGAGGGTATCGATGATCGACAAATCCACGAGATCCAGCAGTCGATCGTGAATGTGCGTCTTGAGTTCGAAATACTCTTCCGGGATCCGCTTCGCTATCCTCAGGCCATCGAGGTTTTTCGCGTGACTCTGCATGTTCAGGCAGCCCTCCTGTTCGCTTTGGGCGGACGGTCCATGTCGGCGTTTGACGAATTACGTGGCCGGAGGGACCACCATGTCCTCTTTTCCGCCCCTTCTTCGTCTCCCATCAGGGTGTCCGCCAGTTTCTTGAGACTCTTGGTTATGGACGAATTGGGTGCGACCGCGGAAAGCGGTTTCCCCTGGTTGATGGCGGCCATCGTGGTCTTGTAGCTGTTGGGCAAGGTCCAGAATATGTTGGAATGAACACTCTCTTCCGCGTCTTTCAGGGAAATTTCGGAGTTCTTTTCGTAACGATTCACCACGATCTTGATCTTTTCCTTCTGGGGGTAACCCAGCGTACGAAAAGACTCCAGGAGCTTGTTCGTGTTCGAAAGACAAGGAAGGCTCATGATCGAGATGAGCAAGACCCTGTCCGACATCTCGAGGGTCTTCGAAGTAATCCTGCCAAGCGAGTGACCCCCGTCGACGATCACCACATCGAACATGCTCCGTGCGAGCTGAAGAACGCGTTCGATGATCTTCGGGATCTCCTCCTGGTCGTAATGGTAATAGGCGGGCGAGGGGAGGACGTGAACACCTGAAGAATGTTTCGAGAGAATGTTCATCAGGAAGTCGGAATCCAGACGGTAGACCTGTCTGGCAATTTCCCCCCAATGATACTTGGGCTTCATCTCCAGAAAGAGGGGTATCTCTCCAAACAAGAGATTCAAGTCGACCAGGGC
>JAQYVQ010000402.1 GCA_030145435.1 Syntrophobacteria bacterium
AACGTCCTCGCTCTCGCCCAGACCGAGGAACCGGACCGCCTGAAGGAGACTGCGGACCAGGTTCTCCTATCCCTTGAAGGGGTTTCCCTCGAAGAAGTGGAAGCCCTGTTCAATTCGTAATTCGACAGTTCCATCATCCACTTTATGGGTATCGCAATTAGCAGGCAGTTTTCCAGATCAGAAAGCACCCTTTAAGGGCTGTTCTCACCTCTCAAAGCTTCTGTTTCCTTTTGTAATCGAATACATGGCTTGGTCCGACCCCACCCCCAGTCCGCCAACCCCCAACCAACCCCCCCCAATGATTCAACGGTCTGAATACGACTACGGTGTCAAGGCGACCCCCTCGAAGTCGTCCCCTGGCGAAGAAATGCATTGCGTTCCAGACAGCGCTTCACACGGGCCAGGAGCTCCCGGTGGTCAAAGGGCTTTTCGATGTAGTCGTCGCCGCCGAGCAGGAACCCCTTCATGCGGTCCTCGCACCGGTTCTTGCCGGTCAGCAGGATGACCGGAATGAAGGCCGTACTCAGTTCGGTCCGGATCTTCTCGAGCAGGCCGTACCCGTCGAGCCTGGGCATCTCGATGTCGGTGACGACCAGGTCCGGCAAGTGCCGCTGCACCTTCTCCCATCCCTCCTGCCCGTCGACCGCGGGGATCACCTCGCAGGACAGGGCCGCCAGGGAGAGGCAGACCGCCTCTCGCACGGCCGGGTCGTCCTCGGAGTAGACGATGGTAGGCCGGCCCGGGCCCCTCGAAGGCTTGTCCACCTCCTCCCTGCACTCCGCTCGCGGGGACAACGGCCGTGTGCCCTCTGTCTGGCCGGCATTGAAAGGACCGTCCCAGTAGGCCGTGGAGAGGACTTCTTCCAACGTCGTCGCACCTTGCCGAACCTTTTCAATGCCGTCCTCCAGGAGAAGGAACATTCCTTCCCTTCTCGCCCTGTCGCGGATCGTGCCCTCGTCGGCGCTCCCGGCCACAGCTTTCCGCAGTTTCGGGGAAAGGACCAGCAACTCGAACAGCCCCACCCTGCCCTTGTATCCTGTCTGTTCGCACTGGCTGCACCCCTTGCCCCACTGAACTCTTTCCACCGCACTCAGGAGCTCTCCGGGCAGTCCCTCCAACGCGGAGGGATCCGGGTCTCCGGTCACGCGGCAGCCTGGACAGACCTTGCGAACAAGCCTCTGGCTGATCACGGCAAGCAGGGCGGAGCTGATCAGGAAGGGCGGCACGCCCATGTCCACCAGCCGCGTGACCGTAGAGACCGTGTCGTTCGTGTGCAGGGTGGAGAGGACCAGGTGGCCCGTCAAGGCAGCGCGGAAGGCCACCTCTGCCGTCTCACCGTCGCGGATCTCCCCGACCATGATCACATTCGGGTCCTGCCGCAGGATGGCGCGGAGGGAATCGGCAAAGGTCAAGCCTGCCTCCCGCTGCACCTGCACCTGGTTGATGCCCTCCAGTTCGTATTCGATCGGGTCCTCCACGGTGACGATGTTGGTTCCCTCGGAGCGCAGGTCCTTGAGGATGCACTGCAGGGTCGTGCTCTTTCCGCTTCCGGTCGGCCCGGTGACCAGGATCATCCCCTGGGGCCTCCGATAACAGGCCTCCAGGTTCCTTCGCCGCTCCCCTTCCAGACCGAGCACGCCAAGATCGATCTTCCGCTCGGTCTGGTCCAGCAGGCGTATGACGATTTTCTCTCCATAGAAGGTGGGCAAACTGGAGACACGGAGGTCCAGCCTGCGGCCATCCACCTGAAGCCGGATGCCTCCGTCCTGGGGGGTCCGCTTCTTGGCGATGTCCATCCGCGCCGTAACCTTGATCCTGCTCAGCACCGACTGCTGCAGGTACTTGGGGATCGACATACGACGCCGCAGAACGCCGTCAAGCCTGAAGCGGACCTGCAGGTAGTTACGGTTCGGCTCGAAATGGATATCGCTCGCCTCTTTTTTAACCGCCTCCTGCAGGATCAGGTTCACCAGCCGGATGATTGGGGCCTGGGCCGGGTCGGTCTGCCCGCCCGTCGCC
>JAQYVQ010000404.1 GCA_030145435.1 Syntrophobacteria bacterium
GTGCCGGGCGACGGAGAGGAGGAATGCGAGGTCGGCGATCCAGACAAGGGTCTGCAAGCCGATGTATAACGTCTTCAAGGGTGCGGGCAGCAGGTACAGGCCGCCGGGGGCGAGCGTCACCGCAAGGGTCGTTCCCAGGAGTGCACCGGCCAGAACAGTATACCCATCGACCTCTGACCGCTGCTTGATCCATCGAAACAGGGCGATCATGGGCAGCAGGATCAGCAAGTCATCATACCATCCGTGGTATGTCCACAAACGGGCCACAATCCCTGTCACGCCGACGAGGATCCACGGATCGACCCGACGATGAAGGTAGACCCACAGGCCGAGGCCGCCGAGGACCAGCAGTGAGGCGGGTGCAATCAGCTCTTTCCACCCTAGTGCGCCCATCAAGACGTGGAGGTCCCAGCTGCTCCAACTCTGGCTGGCCCCGAAGGAGATGCTTGTCGCCATGCCCAGCCATTGTTCTATCGACACGAAGACACTTGCATCCTGGAAGTACGCGGCAAACAGGGTAAGCGCGGCGTATCCGGCGCAGACCAGCAAGGCCGGGCGAATCCTGCCGGGTGTGAAGAGGACGATCCAGAAGAAAGGGGCCGAGACGCTCGGCTTGATGAGGGAGAACAGCACCAGGGATGCTGCCAGGACATCCCATGGCCATCTACGGGGCCCGGAAGCAAGCAGGCACAAGCCGGTCAGGAGCATGGGCAGCAGATGTACCAGGAGCTGACCGTTCCCTATGGTGGCCCCTGTGGCGTACATGGAAAGGGGTATGAGGGCGACGAAGAGTTTCTCGAGGGGTGTTTCAGCGAGACTCTCTCGAACGCTCAGACAGACCAGCCAGCCGAGCATGGCTACGGTGGTGGCGGCCCACAGCCATGTGGCAGGAACCACTTCCAGCCACCCCAGGAATACCCAGAGCATTGCAAGGGAAGCCGGAGGGTAGGGGGCCGGCCGTCCGACTACGTAAATCGGTTCACCGGCAAACAGAAGTTGTACGTCTTCATGACGCTGCTTGAGGTCAATGGCTCCGGGGTGTATCGGGATGGGGCCTATTTGATCGGGTTGCCACAGGAGTCTGTAGAATTCGTATCCCAGCCACACGACGGCGGCAAAGGACATGGCCAGGATCGCGGTTCGCAGCACGAGCCGTTTATGGACGATCCACCCGTCTTTGATCGCCGAGACGGTATTGAACCGCCCCTGCACGTGGGGCGGGTTCCCCTTTGAACGGGGCCCGGAAGGCGGATGACTTTCAGCCATCGACCTGTCCTCCGGTCTTCGAGACGCCTTCGTCGGCCGTCCCATAGAGAGGTACTTCGAGGAAGGTCTCTTTTCCATCGTTGACGAGAATGGTGATTCGCTCGGCGATCCTGCCCTTGGCCTCGCTCCCCGGCGTGTACGTGACCTGGATCCGGTAACGCTCTCCCTCCTTCTCTTCGCGGATCTCTGTGGCAATCGCCTCGGTGGTTGCCTTGACCTCTTGAACGGTGAAGTCCTGCTTACCTGTCTTTGAGACGCTCAGATGGCGTGTCAACACCTTTCCAGGCGTGATCCTGCCCAACGAGAGAATGTGAGGGATTACCTTCACATTCCCCTGCACCTGGCCCTGGAACGGAACATGCACCTCGGGTACCCTCTCGCTGTTCGACCGGATGGTAATCCTGCCGGTGAATCTGCCTGTGGGAAGGTTCTCCGCCAGGTTGACCGTATAGACTGCCCTGTTCTCGTCTTCCGACTTCTTGGTGAGTACCACCGAGGGGCTTTCGGATTGAATCTTCTCGAGTCGAAGGCCCCTTCCCTTGAGGAAGCGAATGCTGAGCTTCTTGGGCCGGGGCGAGTCGTCCGGTCGAAGGATTTCCCAATCCAGGTAGCGAGGATCGACCGCAACCTCGGACACCACGTTCCCACCGATCGTGAGGCGCACGAGTCTGTTTTCCGGATCGTTGCTCTCCACGGTCAGCCCCTTCTTCACGGCCCCTTGGAAGCCTTTGGTGTGAAAGGTGGCCTTGATTTCTCCGGTGCCTCCCGGAGGGACCTCTTGTTCAGTGACCAGAGCCCCTGTGCAGCCGCAACTGGTGAGCACCTTTTCTATGGACAGGAGGTCGTTTCCTGCGTTTTCGAAGACGAACGCGTGTTCGACCTCATCCCCAGCCTCGACCTCGCCGAAGTCGTAATCCGGCTGGTCAAAGCGGATCTTCGGCTGTTTGGGCGCAGGCTCTTCGGCGGTATCTGACAGGGCCCCGGGGGGGTTCTCCGAAGTGGGCGACTCAGGGGCATGGAGGTTCTCGGTTTCCTCAGGGATCCCCTCCTGTGTCGTCTGCTCCTTGTTGCACCCTGCGGATGCGATGGCCATCAGGAGGATGCAAAAGATGGCGGTCCGGGGCGTCCCCCTTCTTCTCCTTCGGGGTTCGTTGCGTGTCGTTCTCATCAAGTTCTCCTGTTTCCGGGACGAGGAGGCCCATGAGGCGAGTAGCATACCGTATTTGACGGTGCCCTGCCAGCCTTCACCCGCGAGCGGGTGGAGGGGGGCACCTAGTGCGATCCCCTGTCCCGTCTCGGTTCTCGCAGGGCGACTCGTGGAGGCTTCCCGAGTCCCCGCGTGCACATCGAAGGACTCGGCGCGGAGCGCCCAAGCTCCGTCGTGAGGGACGAGGGACTACGTTGCCGGAACATGGAGCCCAAGAGAGCCGAGACGGGATAGGGGATCGCACCTTGAAGGTCGGCCCCGTTTGTCGATATCATACCTTCGTGTACATAAATGCTCATGTGCCGAACCGGAGAGAGGAGGCATTCCCATGGAGCCGGTGCTGTTGGAAAAGGATGGGCCGATCGGTTGGCTGACACTGAATCGCCCGAACAAACGAAATGCCCTGTCTCTCGAACTGATGGGGGCCATGTTGAACAAGCTCGAACAGGTGGCCGAGGACAAGGAAACGCGGATCGTGGTGGTCCGCGGTAACGGGCCGGCCTTCTGTGCGGGGCACGACATGAGTGAGATGGTCGGGACGGACCGTGACATCCACCACATCCGGGAGATCTTCTCCAGGTGCTCGGAAATGATGCTCAGGCTGCAGAAGCTGCCTCAGCCGGTGATCGCCCAGGTCCACGGAATCGCAACGGCGGCCGGATGTCAGCTTGTCGCGGCCTGCGACATGGCCATCGCGGAGGCGGGGGCAAGGTTTGCTACGCCTGGGGTGAAAATCGGCCTGTTCTGTACCACCCCCATGGTTCCTCTTGTCCGTGTGGTGGGCAGGCGGCGCGCCATGGAGATGCTCATGAGCGGACGGTTCATCCCCGCCGAGGAAGCGGAGAGGTTCGGGCTCGTCAACCGGATCGTGCCCGCCGAGAAGCTCGCCGAGGAGGCCCGGAACTGGGCCATGGAGCTTGCCCAGGCGAGCCGGTTCACGCTGGCCTTCGGAAAGCAGGCCTTCTATCACCAGGTGGACTTGGAAGAGCCGGTCGCCTATGGATATGCGAAGGAGGCGATCGCTATAAACGCCTTGGCAGAGGATGCGCAGGAGGGGATGAAGGCCTTCCTGGAAAAGAGGAAACCGGAATGGCGAGATCGTTGAGCGGCCTCGTCCGGGGCGTAGAGGATTCTCGGAGATTCCCGCTCGAGCGCGAGGAGAGGAACGATGAAAGCCGTCTTGTGCAAGTCCTACGGTCCCCCGGAAGACCTCGTGGTGGAAGAGGTTGCTCCACCGAAGGTTGACGAGGAAAGCGTCTTGATCGAGGTGCACGCGGCGGGCGTGAATTTCGCCGACACTTTGATCATCCAGAACAAGTACCAGATGAAACCACCCCTCCCGTTTTCGCCTGGATCCGAGGTGTCGGGAGTCGCCCTGGAGGTTGGGGCCAAGGTGAAAGACGTCCGCCCCGGCGATCGTATACTGGCCATTACGGGTTGGGGCGGGTACGCGGAGCAGGCGGTGGGGCATCGGTCAACCGTCTATCCGATTCCGGAAAACCTGGACATGGTTCAGGCGGCGAGTATTCCGACGGTCTATGGGACTTCCTGCTACGCGCTGAAGCAGCGGGGAGGGCTGCGTCCCGGCGAGACCCTGCTCGTGCTCGGTGCCACCGGTGGGGTGGGCCTGACCGCGGTGGAGTTGGGCAAACAGATGGGGGCCCGGGTTATCGCTGCGGGCGGGAGCGACGAGAAGCTGAAAATCGCGGCCGAGTATGGCGCGGATCATCTGATCAACTACCGGGAGAAGACGATCAAGGACGAAGTGAAGGCCCTGACGGGAGGGCAGGGAGCCGACGTGATCTACGATGCGGTCGGCGGGGATGCCTTTGACCAGGCCATGCGTTGCATCAACTGGAACGGCCGCTTGCTGGTGGTCGGATTCGCGAGCGGACGGATTCCCGAGGTGGCTGTTCACCGGGTCATGAACAAGAACTGCCAGATCGTCGGTGTGCTGTGGGGTGCCACTCTGCTCAAAGAACCCGAAGTCAACCGGAAGAATTTCGAAGAGATGCTCGAGTGGTTTTCTCAGGGAAGACTCAAGCCCTGCGTGTCAAACGTCCTGCCCATGGCCCGGGTCGCCGACGCCCTGGGCCTTCTCCTCGAGCGCAAATCAGTCGGCAAGGTGGTCCTGTCCATGCGAGA
>JAQYVQ010000069.1 GCA_030145435.1 Syntrophobacteria bacterium
TTCCCATTCATGGAAGCGTCTCCACTGCCGATCGCGTTCGACCCACTGCCCTGGATCCATAAAAGCCCTCCCGAACGGGACAACGAAGGCCCCAGTCCTTCTTCCTTCGCAGGGTATAAAATGCTGCACGACCGGTCAAGCTCTCAGTTTGAATTCGGGAATTCGGTGGCTGTCCCCGATCTTCCCGCAAAGAACCAAAAGCTCATTCCACGTGTTCGAGGAGTTGCCTGGCCAGCTTCTTCTGCTTCGGAAAGCCCTTCGCCTTCTCGAGCGCTTGGGCCGCCTGCTTCTTCTTGTTCGACTGAAGGGCACAGTAGCCCATCATCAGGTAGGCCCGGCCGTCCTTCGGGTCCAGCCGAGCGCTTTCCTCAAAGGCATAATAGGCGCCCTCGAAATCCTCTTCCATGTAGTTCAAGTCGCCCACCAGGGACCACAGGTTCGGTGTGGGCTTGTCTTTCAATGCCTCCGTCAAGGTCTTGCGGGCCTGCCCGGTCCTGTGGGCGGAGATGTAGGCCGAGGCAAGGCGCTCGTACTCCTCGGGCGAGCCCCCGGATGCAAAGGCCTTCTCATAGTGGGCGCAGGCGAGCAGGGGTACCTTGATCGTGGCGTACAGGTCCGCCAAAAGGATCGCCTCTTCCCGAGTGAGGGGCTTCAGATAACTGTACACGGTCAAGGCCACGGCAGCCATCTTGTAGTTCTGCCGGTTGGCCTCGAATTGGTAGGAGAGCTTCCAGGTCTCGGGCTGGTCCCCGTACCGCCCCATCATCTGTTCGATGAGCCTCTCCGCCTTCTTGTCGTGGTCCAGATCCAGGTAGATGTTGAGAAGGGCCTGAAACCACTCCTTGTCCGGGTCCCCGTGCTCGCCCGACACCAGGGCCTCGAGAATGGGTGCGGCCTTTTCCTGACGGCCGTCCAGGATGTACGCAACAGCTGCATAGTAGAGAAGATCCGGGTTCCTCTCCTCATCTTCCTGGGTCCGGGCAAATCCCTGGACCAGTGCTTCGGCGGCGAGGCCGTAACGCTTCAGGTCATAAGCAACCTGTCCCAGGTTCACCCAGGCCGGTCCGAAGGCAGGATTCATCCTGACCGCAGCCTGGTAGTGGGCCAGGCTCTCTTGCTTGTTCCCAACGAAATAGAGGGCATTGGCGAGCGTGAACTCGATGTAGCCGTGATCCTGTTTCGGGTGTTTCTCGATGAACTTCTCCAGAATCCTGCCCGCCTTCTCGTACTCCTTCCGGCCGATCAACTGCTGCGCTTCATAGAGGACTCTTGTCGCACCGATCGAGAGATCCCGGGTGGCGGCATCGCCTTCACCCTCGGCCCCACCGTGCCCCACGTCGGCGCATACCGCACCGAGGGGCAGGAGGCCGCAGAGGAGACAGCATAGCAGAATAATTCGCAGCAGTGTTCTCTTGATATTCACCACTTCTGATATCGTGCTGCCGGCGTCCCCTCTCCCTCTCGAGGGTGTCGAAAAACACCTATTTTCCGTCATCCCTGCGAAGGCAGGGATCCCGAAGCTCCTGAAGCCAATGGATTCCTGCCTTCGCAGGAATGACGGAAAGGTGGAGATAATCCATTTGTCGACACCCTCTCTCGAGAGGGAGAGGGTCAGGGTGTGACAGAAGCCCCCCTCATCCTGACCTTCTCCCCAGAGGGGAGAAGGAATGCTACGGTACTGGGGGATTCCCGCTTTCGAGGGGATGACGGCTTGTGTGGCTGGGCGGCGCGGCCTGACCCCTGATCCCCGATCCCTGACCCCTTTCATCTTTGACCTTTCATCTTTGACCTTTCTCACTTGAGCTCGAAGCGGATCGTTGTCACCACCCAGCTCGAAACCGGTTCTCCAACCACCTTTCCCGGCGAGAACTTCCAGGAAGGCAGCGTCTGCAACACGCTGTCTTCGAAGACGCCCTTTGGCGACGCCTCCAGGACCGACACCCGGCTGACCGTTCCCTCCTCGTCGACCAGGAACTTGATCTTCACGTAGCCCTCGATCTCCAGCCTCTTGGCCTTGTAGGGATAGACCGGCGGCATCTTCACGAGCGGTCTGGGCGGATGGTCCAGCTCGCCCAACTCGTAGAACCTCTTGAGAGAGACCTGGGGACCACTCAGCATTCTGGGGTTCAACTCGATAAGGAAGGGAACCGGGTCCATCTCGAGGGGTTTCACCTCAGGCCGGAGCAGGTCGGGCGTGAAGAACTCCGGGATTTTCTGCGGCTCCTCCATCTCCGGCGTCGGGGGTTCCTCCTCCGGTGGCGGAGGCTCTTCCTCGCGCACCCGCACCAGGTTCACGGCCATCGGCTCGGTCATGTCGGAAAGGGACGGTCCTTTCTGCGTCAGCAGGGGCAGCAGGAAGAACAGGAGCCCGTTGACGAGAATGGCAAAGGCGAGAGCCGGAAAAACCCACAGGGGGAGCCGTTCACTCATCTCCTCGAACCTTTGAAGCGGCCAGACTTACGTTGCGTGCCCCGGCGAGACGGCACTGATCCATCACCTGGATGACAATGCCCGTCTGGCTCTGCTTGTCTGCCACGATGACCACCGAACTCTCCGGGTTCTCTGCGAGCACCCGTGCCATGTGGGCACGGACGCTGCGCACGTCGATGCGTTTTCGATCCAGGTAGACCCTTCCGTCGCCGGTGACCCCGATCAGGACGTTGCCCTTTTCTTTCATCTCCGCCGTGGCCGCCGTGGGCCGCTCCACGTCGATGCCGGTCTCTTTGACGAAGCTGGTGGTCACCACAAAGAAAATGAGAAGGAGAAACACCATGTCGATCAGGGGGCCCATGTTGATGTCCACGCCCCGTCCCCCTCTCCGCAGGCTACGTCGCACGTTGATCATAGGGGGTGCATCCTCTTCCAGACTAGACGTGTCTCATGAGCACACTTGTGATCTCTTCCAGTCGCATCTCCAGCTGGGCGGCCCGCCGGTACAAGTACCCGCTCAGCAGGAGGCCGGGGATCGCCACCAGAAGCCCGCTCTGCGTTGTGATCAGGGCCACCGAGATCCCGCTGGCCAGGCCCTTCACGTTGCCCGTCCCAAAGACGGAAAGAACGTCGAAGGTGTCGACCATGCCGATCACGGTCCCCAACAGACCGAGCAGGGGCGCTACAGAGGCCAGAACCGCGATGGCCGCAAGGTGCCGGTTAAGAACAGGCCGCTGCTTCAAGGCGCAGGAATAGAGAATCCTCTTATCGAGCCCCGGTTGGCCGGTCATCTCTTTGGAAAAGTTCGCAACCAGCCTTTGCCGAAGCCCTTGCCCCTCGCCCGTTGCCCTCTTCTCTTCGAGCATCGCGATCGCGTCGCGGATCCGGATGTCCCTCCGCGTCAGGCCGTGGAAGAAGTAGAGGCGCTCACCGATCAGCGTCCACATCACCAACGAACAGGCGATGAGCGGGACCATCACCCAGCCGCCTTGCCAGAGATACTCAGTCGCCCTGTACAGGATTTCCATTCCGACGCCGGTCCTTCTGGATGATGTTGGTGAGGGCGACGGCCTTCTCTTCCATGTCTCCCACGAGGTTGTCCACCCGTCGGGAAAGAAACGTGTGGAAAAGCATGATCGGGATCGCCACCGCAAGGCCCAGCTCGGTCGTAATCAGGGCCTCAGAGATGCCGCCGGACATCATTCTCGGGTCGCCCGTTCCGTACAGGGTGATCACCCGGAACGTATCGATCATTCCGGTAACGGTCCCCAGAAGCCCGAGAAGGGGTGCGATGGCCCCAAGAATCGCCAGAATCGACAGGAACCGCTCGAGGCGGGGGACCTCCCGCAGGATCGCCTCCTGCAGGATGTTATCCTGCGTCTCCCGGTCCTCGTGGCGGCCCGCCAGGCCTGCGGCGAGGACGTTCAATACGGGCCAGTCCTTGTCCTCGTGCCCTTCCACGAGCGTCTCGCAAGCCTTCCAGTCCCCCTTTGAGGCGAGCCGGTTCATCTCGTCCATCAGCCGATCCGTGTTCCCGTGGACCCTGCGCAGGTAGGCGATCCTCTCGAGAACGAGGAGCAGGGCGAGCGCGGCAATGGCCAGGATGGGCCAGACAATCGGCCCCCCGCTCCGGATCTCCTCCCAGAGGCTGGGGCTGTGCGTGATCTGCCGCAGGGCGCCCCCACCGGAAAGGTCGATGTAGACGGCCTCTTCCCGGCCCCCGAGATAGCCCTTCAGGTTGCGGCGCACCCACCAGGAGGGGAGGGCCGAAAGGGCATAGAATCGCTCACCGTCCTCGGAATATCGAAGGAACCCTACTTCCGTGCCGCTGTCGTAGATGGCCGTGAACTTTCCCAGGGTAAGGACTTGGCCCCGCCGGTCCTCGCCCGTGCGGTCTACGAATGCCCCTTCCCTGAGCGAGACCTCGCCGGACCTCTCGATCTCGTCGAAGAACAGGTCACTCATCAAGCGAATATCTTCGAGACCCGGGAAGTGCTTCTTCTCCAGGAGGGGCTTGATCTGCTCCAGCCGTCCAGGCCTCTCCGCCGTGAAAGGGGAGTGCTTGAGGATCGTCTCGAGGTCCCGGGCCGAGGTTCTCACCGTTCCCACCAGCTCCCGGAACGCCAGCTCCCGCTCGGACCACACCTTGGAGAGATCGTCCTCCGTCCGCCCCAGCTCCCCGAATCGATCCTGCAGGCGCGAGAGGCTCGCTTCCAGCTCCCGCTCGCGATTCTCCAGGCGCTTCACCTCTGCCACCAGCGCCTTACGGTCTTCCAGGATCCTCGCCTCGGCGTCCCGCGCTGCCTCCTCTGCCGCCTGCTGATCCCTTTCTGCCTGCCGGGATGCTGCCCGCATGTCCTGGGCGTGCGCCCAGCAGCTCATGCAGAGGAAAAGAGACAAGAAGAGGGCGGTCCGCCTCATGGGCTGATCCTCCCCACGGGCAGTCGGAGGAGTTCGATGGGTCTTCGTTTTTCGGCCATCTCCACCGCTGCCGAAATGCTTCGGACGTATTTGCCGGAAATCTCCACCCAGCGGTTCGTCACCCGGTCGTATTCGCCGACCCGCTCGCCGTCCAGGGTCTGCCAGAAGACAGACAACCTGCCCAGACGGAATACATGGGCAAAGACGGGCTCGCCGTCCACCTCGATGCTTGCCTCGTAGACCTCCACCGTGTCCCCGTATTCGCACTCGACGAGAAGCGCCTCGAGAAGGTGCCGAAGCTTCTCCGCACCTGAAATGTCTGTCTGTGCCAGGGCCTCCTCCAGAAAGGTCAACCGATCGGCGCGCTCCTGTAAAAGAAAGGGCAGATCCTTTTCCACCCACCCCTTCAGGCGGTTCATGACCTCTTCCAGGATCTCGTGAAGGTTGGCATCCAGCCGTTCCGATTCCTCTATCCGACGATTCAGCTCGTCCACCTGTTCCTGCAGGACCTCGACCTTCCTCCCCCACAGGTCCGTCTGCTTCTCGAGCGATTGGATGTGGGCCCTGGACCCCCGGTATCGGGCCTCCATCTCCGCCTTCTCCACGGCCCACCGGTCCTCCTGCCGCTGGGTGTCTTTTCGGATGTCAACCGTTCCCGTCACGGTTTTCTTGACTCGTTCCGCAGGGGGTTCCCCCAAGACGGGGCCCGCGACGAACAGGGCGACAAGAAGGAAAATCAACACCTTTGCCATGAACAAGGAACCTCTCAAGAATGGTTCACGGGGCTTGCCCCCGCGGAGGGGAGCCTTGGGAAAAGAAGCTTGAAAAGACCGGGCATGAAGAAGGATCCGTGTAACTCCCTACTCGACGAAAATTTTGCTAACCATCCCACGACCCAGCATCAATCGACTGCCCTTGGCCTCCACGATGAAAGGCCCCCGCATGCGACTGCTGACAACCTCCACCTCTACACCGGGCACGAGGCCCATGGAAGCAAGCCGGGACTGGAGCCCGCGCCCACCGTTGACCGTGACCAGTCGCACTCGCCTTCCCGGGTGCACCATCGCCAGGGGCATCATCGATTCCGCATCCTCCCGTCGAACATGCTACTGGATTTCCACGGTGATCCCGGTGGCCTCGTCTCTGCGAAGGGAGAGGTGATACCCCTTCACCTTCACGTCCACCGGATCGCCCAGGGGGGCCACCCGTTCGACCTCGATCATCGTGCCGGGCTCCACGCCCATGTCGACGATCCGCTTGTTGGTCGACCCGCGCCCCTTTATCTTTACGATCTTCGCCTTTTGTCCCTGTTTCATTTCCAACAGTGCAACCGTTGTGCCCCCATCTACCGACTCCTGTCTCTTCTGCTTGAGCTCGTCCAGGCACGAGGAGACACACTGCTCGCAGTCCTCTGCATTTTCCCCGTGGTGGCAGTAGTTGCCAAAGCCCCTGACCCACTTGCTTCCGGCGCGGGGGCAGGCGTCCAGGAAATCGATGTACTGGACGAGCCGTTCCAGGATGTTTCGCGGCACTGCATGTTCCATCTTGCAGGCCCCTTCTTCCCCCTCGGCCTCATCCACTGCAAGGACCTTTACGAAGAAATCCCGCAGGACCTCATGCCTCCGGATGACGTCCTCGGCCGCCCGGTTCCCCTTCGGGGTCAACGTGACGATGTCATAGGGGGCATAATTGACCAGGCCCCTGTCGGCCAGCGCACGGAGTGCTCCCGTCACGGAGGAGCTGTTCACCTTCATCCG
>JAQYVQ010000423.1 GCA_030145435.1 Syntrophobacteria bacterium
CGATGGACTTTTCATGCGGGCAAAGGGGGGTTCGTACCGAAGGATCAGATTCCCTCGTGGGACTCGGACTGCCTGGACACGGTGGGGATGATCCGTCTGGTCAAGGAGAGAATCCAACCGCGGCTTCCCGACTTTGTTCAACTCGGAATCGAGCTGCACTACGACAACGAGGTCAACGAACAGACAGCGGGCGAGGTTTCGGCCGCCATGCTCGAAACCGGAATCTACCTGGCCATGCTCACGCCGGGCGCACACAGCCGTTTTGCATACGGGGGCATCGCCTCCCTGGATCCTGACGAACGGAGCCGGGCGGACGAGTTCGGTCTGAAAACGCTCGACCTGGCGTACGGCCCCCTCAGAAAGGCGTGGCATCCGGAGCCGGACAAATCCCCCTGTTTCGTTGCCTGGAACGGTTCCTTCGGCTACGACCTCGCCTCCATCGGCATCGGGCAGATGTACCGAAACCTGAAGGAGAGCATTGCCGCGCTGTGCCGCGCAGAGGCGGAAAAGGGAGGTGCGCTCTTCTTCGGCATAGAGCCGAAACCGAACGAGGGGCACCCTGCCCTGTTGCTGCCGACCGTGGCGAGTGCGATCGCCTTCTGGCGGAAGCTCGAATCGGAGCACCGGATTTCCCTTAAGAAAAAGGGGGTCAACAAGGAATTCGGCCATTCCGAGATGATCGGCCTCGATCCGGTGTACGACACCGTGGAAGAGATCGACAACGAAATGCTCGTGCACATGCACCTGAACAGTCAGGGCTACAGTGACGGCATCATCCTCGGCGGGCCGGGCAAGTACGACATCGATCATGGCGTCCGGATCAACGGCATGAACATCGCCATCGCTGGGCTGGTGCAACAGGCGGGGTTCAGCCGCTGGAAAGGCCACGACATGCAACCCAGACCCTACGACAATGCGGAACAGGCGATCGACCGGGTGGTGCGAAGCATTCTGAGCTGGGAGGCCTGCGAACAGGCAGCCCGGGACATGGATCGAGACCGGTTGATGAAGCACCTGGCAGACCGGGAAACCGCAAAGGCTGAAGACATGGTTCGGGAGGCGGTCGTCAGCGCATCGAACGCCTTCCGCGAGATGTATGAATAGCAGCCAATCCGCTCGATATCATGCCAATCGAGGAGCTCTCCTGTGAAAGAAACTGCCGCAAGGATAATCGTAGTGGGCGGTTTGAACACCGATATCGTGGCGACAGGAGTCGATGCGCTTCTCGGCCCGGGAGAGCTCTCCAGGAGCGGTGAGCTGTTCATCGGTCCGGGCGGGAAATCCTCGAACATCGCCAGGATGTCGGCCTGCCTGCTCGGGCCCGAGTGCGTCTTCATGGTTGGAAAGACCTCGAGGGACCCATACGGGCTATGGGAAGTCCCGGTGAAGGCCCTGCGCGACGCAGGGGTCAATACGGATCAGGTTGCGGTCGAGGATATCGAGAAAAGCGGGAAATTCCCCGGCATTGCGCTCATCCCGGTAAACAGGAAAGGCGAGAATCAGATCTACTGCATACCCGGTATCAATGACGACTTCTCTCCCGCGGATGTGGGCCGAGCAGAACCCCTCTTCAAGGCATCGGCCGACGAGGGGATCCTGGCCCTCACACTCGAGATGCCCCTGGATACGGCGGCACATGCAATCCGCAAGGCCCGAGAACATCGACTCCGCGTGGTGCTGGATCCAGGTGGCATCAACAAAACACAAGAAGCTGAAGCGCTCCTGCGACAGGGTATCTACTGCATCAAGCCGAACGAACACGAGGCAAAGATCCTCACAGGCATCGACGTCGTTGATTTTCCCACCGCGAAGAAGTCCGCCCAAGGGCTCCTCGCCCGTGGAATCCAGAATGTACTGATTACGCACGGTTCCAAGGGAGCGTATCTCTTCAACCGTGAAACGGCCATACACATTCCTGTCCCTCCTCTCCCGTCGAAGCAGGAAACCGACGAGACAGGGTGTGGCGACCAAGCAACCGCCGTTCTCTGCGCCGAGACGCTGAGGGGAAAGACCATCGACGAAGCGGCCCGGCTGGCCGTCCACGCCGGAACGCTCCAGTTTCACAGGAGAGGTATTCAGCCGATCCACGCAGAAGAGCTGGAAGGGATCTATGCCTGAAGGGATCAAGAAGACGCGGATCTTTGTGGACACGGACCCGAACATGTGGGTGCCTCGAAGGGACGTTGACGACGCACTGGCACTCCTGTTTCTTCTTGCCTCGCCGGAGGTGGAGATCGAGGGGATCACCGTCAACTTCGGAAACGTGAGCGCCCCTGTCGGGTACGCCGCTGCCCGGGAACTGCTGGACCGAGTCGGGTTGTCCGTCCCCCTCTTCAAAGGAGCGGAGTCGAAGCAGGATCTCGGGAAGAAGAACGAAGCAGTAGAATTCCTGATTCAGACGGTAAACGACGCCCCCGGGGACATCACCCTTTTGGCCCTGGCCCCGCTTACGAACGTGGCCGGTGCCATGTTGCTCGACGAGACCTTTGTTCATAACCTCGGCGGACTCATCGTCATGGGTGGGGCCTTCCGGTTCCCGATCTTCTCCTTCTTCGGCGAATTCAACTTCCACTGTGACGGCAGGGCCGCAGCGACCGTGCTTTCCGCCCCCATTGCCAAAACCATGATCACCATGGACCTCTGTTCCCAGGCCGTGTTCACCGAACGCCACCTGACCATGTTGAAGAACCGTGAAAATGACATGGCGAAATACATCGCTCGGTTTGTCGAGCCGTGGCTCAAGATCAACAAGAGAATCTTCTTCAGGAAGAAGGGCTTCTTCCCTTGGGACCCCGTAGCGGCAGCGTACTTGGTCGACGAGTCCATGTTTGATTCGGCCCACCGAACCTTCTCGCTCCGCGAAACGGGCCTACGAAGAGGGAGTCTCATCCCCTCATCCCCTTCTCGAGGCCATCCCCCGGCACAAGGCACATGCCATGCCAATGTTCCCGGTTCTTTTGCCACAGACAGATTCATGGACCTCTTCCTATCCAGATTGAAATAGGGGACAGCCTTTCTAATTGGGGACAGCCACCGAATAAATGCCTGAAATGCCGGGGAAAAAGCGCGCAATTCGGGGACAGCCACCGATTTCAGGAAATCGGTGGCTGTCCCCGAATTCTGCATATTTGGACCGAAGCCCGTACACATTTGACACCCTTGGCCCGTGTTGATAATGACGGAGTCAA
>JAQYVQ010000096.1 GCA_030145435.1 Syntrophobacteria bacterium
GGATCCGTGCAAATCAGTCCGGAGAGACAACAGCTAATCGGGGTGAAGACAGGTCCGGTTGAAAGAAAACCCGTCGTTCATACATTGAGGGTTTTGGGCAGGGTTGAGGCAGACGACACCAGGGTCTACCGGATCAATACGTCGGTGGACGGCTGGATTGTCAAGGCCTATTCCAATTCAGTGGGAACTCTGGTGAAAAAGGGCGAGGTTCTGGCCGTTTTCTCCAACCCCCAGTTTCTGGACGCAGAACAGGGCTATCTCTATGCTCTCGGAACGGTGGAACGGTTGGGGCCGGGCAGACGGCAGGAACTGGGCAGACAACAGGAACAGGGGGCCCTAAACCCGGCCGCGCTGGACCCCTTTGTCGTGCAGAGACAAATCGATATCCTGCGAGGCATGGGGATGAGCGACAGGCAGATCCAAAAGATCGGCCGGACCCGCGAAGTCACCCAAAACATCCAGATCATCTCGCCTGTCGATGGCTTCATCGCTGCCAGGAAGGTTTCTACCGGGGAGAGGTTTCTCGAGGGAACGGAGCTCTACCGCATCGAAGACCTGAGCCGTGTCTGGATCCTTGCGGATGTGTACGAAAAGGAAGTCCGCCATTTCGTGGCCGGGGCTGAGGCGCTGGTCACCATGCCGTACCGGGGCGAGACCTATCATGCCACCGTAACCCCGGTTCTGCCGCTATTCGACACCGTCACACAAACGCTTCAGGTTCGCCTCGAGACGGACAACCCGGGATACGTGCTCCGCTCCGGCATGTTCGTGGACGTTGAACTCCCGGTCACCCTGCCTTCAGCTGTGACCGTTCCGATCGACGCGGTTCTCTTCTCAGGTCTGAAGAAGACCGTCTTTGTCGCCAGGGGCGACGGGTTCTTTGAGCCCAGACAGGTCGAAACCGGAGAGTCCATGGGGGACCGCATCGAAATCGTGAACGGTCTCGAGCCGGGAGAAGAAATCGTGATCTCCGGCAACTTCTTCATCGACTCGGAGAGCCGCCTTCAGGCGGCGGCCCAAGGCATTTACGGAAAGCCGGCCACGGACCCGGTCTGCGGCATGGAAGTGGATGAAGCCAGGGCCAAGGCCATGGGGAGGAGCAGCACCTACCAGGGGAAGACATACTACTTCTGCTGCGACGAATGCAAACAGGAATTTGATGAAGACCCTACACTCTTTTTAGAGATGATTCCTGAAGACCAGGGACATGCAAACCACGAATCGGACGCAACCGACGCAACCCATGATTAACCGTATCATTGATTTCAGTGTAAACAACAAGTTCATCGTCCTCGCCCTGGTGGCCGTAGCCGGACTCGCCGGCTGGTGGTCGATGAAGGAAATCCCCCTGGATGCAATACCGGATCTCAGCGACACCCAGGTCATCATCTTCTCGCGCTGGAACCGCAGTCCGGACATCATCGAGGACCAGGTGACCTACCCCATCGTGTCGGCCATGGTGGGCGCCCCGAAAGTGAAGGCCGTTCGCGGTTTCTCCGATTTCGGTTACTCCTATGTGTACGTCATCTTCGAAGACGGGACAGACATCTACTGGGCGCGGTCCCGTACCCAGGAGTACCTTTCTGCGGTCTTGCCGCGGCTGCCGGATGGGGCCAAAACCGAGATGGGGCCCGACGCCACGCCCCTCGGATGGATCTTTCAGTACGTCCTGGTGGACACCTCCGGAAACCAGAGCCTGGCAGACATGCGCTCGTACCAGGATTGGTACCTCAAGTACTACTTGAATGCGGTTCCGGGCGTCGCGGAGGTGGCACCCGTCGGAGGGTTCGGCAAACAGTACCAGGTGAACGTAGACCCTAACCGGCTTCGGGCTTACGGCATTTCCATAAACCGTGTAGTGGAGGCGGTGCGCGGGAGCAACTACGAGACAGCCGGGCGTCTGATCGAGTTCGGCGGAACCGAATACAGTGTGCGCGGGCGGGGCTACCTCCGGTCACTCGAGGACATCGAGGAGATCGCTGTCTCGACCAGCGATTCCGGCACCCCTATACGGATCAGAGATATCGGACGGGTCGTCTTGGGGCCCGATATCCGGAGAGGGGTCGCCGACCTCGACGGCCAGGGGGACGTCGTGTCCGGTATCGTCATCATGCGCCACGGGCAGAACGCTTTGGACGTGATCGATCGGGTGAAGGCGAAACTCCACGAGATCGAACCCGGCCTTCCTCCCGGGGTTCAGGTCGTCCCCATCTATGACCGGTCGGATCTGATCCTGCGGTCCATCGACAACCTGAAAGCCACGGTCATCGAGGTGCTCATCACCGTGGCCCTGGTGGTCTTCCTTTTTCTCCGGCACATCCCCAGCGCCCTGATCCCCGTGATCACCCTCCCTTTCGCCATTCTCATCTCGTTCATCCCGTTTCGAATGCTCGGGCTCACGGCCAACATCATGTCCCTCGGAGGGATCGCTATCGCCATCGGGGCAATGGTGGACGCAGCCATCGTGGTGGTCGAGCAGACCCACAAGAACCTCGAACAATGGGAGCAGGGCGGCCGGCAGGAAGATCAGCGTGCCGTGGTCATCCGCGCCGTGAAGCAAGTCGCAGGCCCCAGCTTCTTCGCCCTCCTGGTGATTGCCGTCTCCTTCCTTCCCATCCTTACCCTGGAGGCCCAGGAAGGCCGGCTGTTCAAACCCCTGGCCTACACCAAGACCCTCGCCATGATCGTTGCCGCCGTGCTGGCGATCACCTTGGACCCGGCGCTGAGGCTCCTTTTCACCCAGATGAAGAATCTTCATTTCCGCCCTGCAGGACTGGCTCGGGTCGTGAACAGGATCTTCGTGGGAACCATCCAGTCGGAGCAGAAACACCTCATCAGCCGATTTCTGATGCGTCTCTACAATCCTGTTGTGACCTGGTCGTTGAAGTGGAGGTGGTTGGTGATCGCGGGTGCTCTGCTCCTGATGATTGCCACCATTCCGATCTTCCTGCAGCTGGGTTCGGAATTCATGCCCCCCCTGGAGGAGGGATCCATCCTTTACATGCCCACGACCATGCCGGGCATCTCCATCACCGAGGCACAGAAGGTGCTCCAGGTCACGGACCGAATCATCAAACAGTTTCCCGAGGTGGAATACGTGCTGGGCAAGGCGGGGCGGGCCGAGACCTCGACCGACCCGGCACCTTTGTCCATGCTGGAGACCGTGATCATTCTCAAGCCGAAGACCGAGTGGCGAAAAAGAGACACCTGGTACTCCTCCTGGGCGCCGGACTGGGTGAAAGTCCCCTTCCGCCGCGTCACCCCGGATCATATTTCCATGCAGGAACTGATCGCTCAGATGAACGACGCCCTGCAGATTCCCGGTCTGGCCAACTCGTGGACCATGCCCATAAAGGGCCGTTTCGATATGTTGAGCACCGGCCTTCGTACGCCGGTGGGACTCAAAGTCACCGGTGCGGACCTTGCCGTCATTGAAGAGATCGGGATTCAGGCGGAATCCATTCTCCCGTCGGTTAGAGGAACCCGCAGCGTCTTCGCGGAGCGCACCGCCAGCGGTTATTTTCTCGATTTCGAGTGGAATCGGAAGGAACTGGCCCGTTACGGTTTGAGCGTGCAGGAAGCCCAGACCGTGATCGAAAACGCGATCGGCGGAGAAAACCTGACAACCACCATTGAGGGGCGGGAACGGTATCCGGTCAACGTCCGATACCTTCGAGACTTCCGGGCCGATCCGGGAGCCTTGGGCCGAATTCTGGTGCCTGCATCCGGGGGACAGAGGCAGATCCCGCTCTCTAATCTGGCCACCATCCGGGCATCGACCGGCCCGTCTATGATCCGTGATGAAGACGGCCTGCTCGCCGGGTACGTGTATGTTGACCTCGCCGGCCGTGACCCGAACAGCTATGTGGAGGAGGCGGACAGGCTGCTAAGAGAAAAGATACAACTCCCCACGGGATACGCCATCTCCTGGAGCGGCGATTACGCGGGCTGGCAACGGGTCAGGGAGCGATTGACCGTGATCGTCCCCGCTACCCTCTTTCTGATCCTCGTGCTTCTCTATCTGAATACAAAGTCCCTCACCAAAAGCATGATTGTCTTATTGGCGGTGCCCTTTTCCGCCATCGGAGCATTCTGGTTCCTCCACCTGCTCGGCTACAACCTGAGCATCGGGGTCTGGGTCGGACTGATCGCCTTGCTGGGCGTGGATGCCGAGACGGGGGTGTTCATGCTGCTCTATCTCGATCTTGCTTATGAACAGGCCAAGAAGGAGGGGCGCCTGCGGAGCCTGGCCGACCTGAAGGAAGCCATTCGGTATGGGGCTGTCCAGCGGCTCCGGCCGAAGTTCATGACCGTGGCTACCACATTTCTCGGGCTTGTCCCGATCCTTTGGGCCACCGGCGCCGGTTCCGACGTAATGAAGCGGATCGCGGCCCCCCTGGTGGGAGGAATCCTGGCCTCCTTTTTCCTGGAATTGCTCGTTTATCCACCCATCTACCAGATCTGGAAATGGAACTTTGAGGTGAAGAAGCAGATTGATGCACCCTGACATGATCAGAAAGACAATCTCGGGGACGGTGCCGGTAGTGATCGTCTTCCTGCTGTTGCAGGGAGCGGCATTTGCCGGGGATGTGTCCTGCAAGTATTGTGGGATGCGGAAATCGCTGTACGGACACTCGTGGATGGTGTTTCATTACCATGAAGGTTCGGTTGACGAATTCTGTTCCCTGCACTGCGCGGCCATCGAGATGGCGCTGCACACCGGAAAAACCCCGCTCTCGATCCTGGTGGCTGACTACTACACCGAGGAACTCATTGATGCGGACAAAGCATACTGGGTTGTTGGTGGAGATAGGCCGGGCGTGATGACGTCCCAGGCGAAGTGGGCGTTCCGGGAACAGCCGGGCGCCGAAAGGTTCATGGTCGAGCACGGGGGGAAAGCGGCTACGTTTGACACGGCGTTGAAGTCAGCCTTGGACGACATGTACCGAGACATCTTGATGATCCAGAAGAGGAGAGACAGGGCGCGCCAGAAAGAAATGGAGTCAAATGCCGGACCCCCATGAAAGGCATCGGACCGAAGGAGTTGACCCTGGTTGACGAACATTCAGAACCGAGAATGGCTGCCGTAAAGGAGAGACGGTTGCGCGCTCTCCCGGATGGTTCAGAACGCACAAGGTTTTGGGGAGCGATCGATCGGAGCGTGCTCACGGTGCTCGTCCTGGGACTCCTCTCGACGCTGCTTCTGCTGTACAGTGACAATTTGTGGAGAACGAGCTTTCGCAAGACCGTACCCGTGCTCGACAACATCATGCAGGCAAAAGATTCCCTGGCGGAAGCCTATCTCTGGCTGGATGAACTGCTCAAGGGCAACGAGACCATCCGCATCACGGAGATCCTCGGATTCTACGACCAGGCGGCACGGGCCGTGGATGCATGTCTCGAAGGAGAGAGTGTGATCCGGGGCATGCCGGGCTTGCCCATCATAGAGGGGGAACTCAGCACCGACTTGAAGGAGTTCAAGGCCTCGATCGAAAAGGCCCGTGTCGTGGCCGAGGCACGCTGGAAGAACCGGGATGACACCCGGGCCGCAAGAGCCATCGATCGGAATCTTCAGACTGCCTATCACGGCCTCGGACTGATGGCCGGTGCGATCACGGCGACACTCGAGGAGGACATCAGCGGTTCGATGCGAACCCAGAGGATGGTTCACGTTTTCACGCTGTGCGTCTGGCTCACCATTATTTCCGGTGCGGCCGCCGCATTGCTGTCTGCCTCGAAGAGACGCAAGAAATCCCAACAACGATTGGAAATCTATCAGGAGGGGCTCCGTTCCCTCGCTTCGGAACTGGTGTTGACGGAGGAGCGGGAACGGCGTCGGCTTGCCACGGATCTCCATGACTCCATCGCCCAGAGTCTGGCCATGTCCAAAACAAAGCTCGATGCGCTCCGGGCCCAGAGTCCCTCCGAGGACCTGTCTACGGCTCTTGAGGAGATTCTGGAAATCCTCAAGCCCGCGATCCGGGATGCGCGTTCCCTCATCTTTCAGCTCAGCCCTCCTCTTCTCTACGTCATGGGCCTGGAGGCGGCGGTTGAAAGCCTCGCGGAGCAGACACAGGAGCAGCACGGTCTGACAACGACCTTTTCGGACGACAACCGGCCCAAGCCCCTTGGCGAGGACCTTCGGGTCCTTCTGTTTCGTGCCGTCAGGGAACTGCTGATCAACGTGATCAAGCACTCCCGGGCGAAGGGGGCGAAGATTCGGATGCGGAGAGA
>JAQYVQ010000099.1 GCA_030145435.1 Syntrophobacteria bacterium
GAATCAACGCCGACCTCTCCACATACGAGCTCGGATGGACAAAGGTGGCGACCGGAACTCCATGGCTTTTCAGGATTGCATAGACCTCCTTGCGAAACCGCCTGTGCTTGTAGCCGATGGCGATCGCCACGGCGTCGAAGGCTCCTTTCCGGAGGGCCGCCGGGATTTCCTCTGTCTTGCCGAGGATGGGTCTGTCGTTCTTGATCGCGCCCAAGGTTTCGAAGTCATCGAACATGCCGACGACTCTCCCGAATCCGGTATCTTCAAAATAGTAGATCAGGCGATCACTCAACTCACCCGACCCGACCATGGCAATTCTCTGCATACGCTCCCTACCCTTGGAGGCTCAAGAAAAAGTCCCATCTGCGGCGTTCGGCTTCATCCCTCGTCATTCAACGTACAGGAAGTACGCCTCATTGTGGGACTGGATCCCCGCCTTCGCGGGGACAAGTTTTGCCTGCCTTGCATCTGGAACCTTTTCTTGAGCCTCCAAGCCTCTTTTTCAACGTGCTGTTAGCAGCCTTTGAACAACCTGCGGGTGAAATGACTTGAAAATATCGCTATGTTTCCCATACGGAGCTCGAATTGTTCGGTGTTGTCCGGGGTTCCGTCGGAGATTTGTGCCGGGCGACTTTGTTGGGGGTGGGAGAGACGGAGCCCAACCAAATCGGAGACGTAGCCCTGGACAGCACCGAACCGCGAGTCTCTCTTGAAACATTGCGAGATTTCCAATCAGAAGAACAGGAACTCCTAGCGGCCCGTTGAAAAAGTGACTTTTGGAGGCTGTTCAAAAAGTTCCAGATGCAAGGCAGGCGAAACTTGTCCCCGCGAAGGCGGGGATCCAGTCCCACAATGAGGCGTACTTCCTGTACGCTGAATGACGAGGGATGAAGCCGAACGCCGCAGATGGGACTTTTTGAACAGCCTCCAAGGAAAGGAGTCGCTCATGTGGAAGAAAATCTGGGAGAACCGACTCGAGTTCTACCCTTACCTCTCCATCTACCTCTTCTGGTTCCTGGGATCCTTCGTGAGTTCCTTTCAGGTGCAGAACCGGCCGGGGATCGTGGCGCTGGGCGTAGTGACCATCCCGTCCGTTGTGCTGATCACGATCGCGACCGTCCGCACCTACAGAGAGCTCTCCTAGCACGGATACTCATGAATAGGGAAATCAAACTAAGCCGTCATTCCCGCGCAGGCGGGAATCCCTTGGCTCAATTGAATCGCAATTCCCGCAGCTACACCGGAGCACCCCCTGGATGAAGCAAGCCAATCCTTCTTACGACAAGCGGTTCGGGTTCGTTGCCTACGGGCTCCTCTTCCTGATCATCCTTTTTTCCACCTATGTACACCATCTCCAACCGCAGATCCTCCGGGTCCCGGACAATGGAGATCCGACGGCCTGGCACAACCCAACCTTGGACCAGACCATTCTGGCCGACGGCTTTACGGAGGACCAGAGAGCACGGTTCCTGGACGAGGGGGTTCCGATGGGGACCAACCTGCCTGCACAGTTCGCCTCCGACCTTTTCACCATCCTGCTCGCCTGGCTCTGTTTCGTCCATGCCCGGAGGCACTTCGGATTCTGGATGGCCTCCTGCTTTCTGATCGGGTCCTTCGTGTTCACCGGCCTGGAAGAGACCCTCTGGATCCTGTCCGGACGCTTCTTCGGTGGCCTTGTGAACAACCCTCTGGGTGACACGGCTTGGGGCACGTACTGGTTCACCCGGGGGGGATGCTGGTTTCTGGAAACCCCGATCGTGGCTTGCCTGGGCTGGTTCTTCATCGCCTACACCTGCGTGCTGACCGCAGGGAAGGCGTTCCCGCGGATGGGGCTCTGGGGACGGGCTGCCATCGGAGGCCTGATCGCCGTGGGAATCGACATGTGGATGGACCCGATCCAGACCTCACCCGAAGTCATGGCCTGGGTCTGGGGCAAGGCCGATCCCCTCCTCCTCTTCGGGATTCCCCATTACAATTTCCTGGGCTGGTTTCTCCTGATCTTTCTGTTCGCCGTCATCTGGGAGAAACTCCCTGAAATGGAGGAGAGGTGGGGGAGACCGGCAGCCACGACCCGTTTCGTGGGGATCATCCTGTCCCTCCCCCTCGGGATCCTCTTCTTCATCTGGGCCTGGCTGTTCGTGCTCGGGAGTCTTCTCGCCCTGCTGGGTGTTGAACAGACCCTGCACATCCCAGGGGGTTGGTAGCATGCCCGACGTCAATCCACGCTCATTCGTTCGAACTGCTTTCCCATCATCTTGTTGAAGCCGTTATACAGGAACGGTGCAAATCGCTTGAAGCCGTACACGACCTTCATTTCCGGGCCGGGGATAATCAGGAACTTGTTCTTCTGTACGGCCTTGAGGATGTTCTTTGCGCACGCCTCTTTGGAGATACCGAGCCACGAGGGGAGGTCCTTTCCCTTCGGCGCGTCCTTCATGCCCCTCGTCTCGTTGGTGTCGAAGATATTTGTCCGAACGAAACCCGGGCATACGACGGTCACACCGATCCCGAATCGTGCAACTTCATTCCGCAGGACCTCGGAAAGCCCGACGAGCCCGAATTTCGTGGTCGTGTAGGCCGACATGCCGGGGCTGGCAATGAGGCCTGCAGCAGAAGCTACGTTGACGATGTGGCCGCTTCTTTGTTTCAACATGTGAGGCAGGGCAAAATGAATACCGTAGATGGGCCCCCAGAGATTGATGCCCACGATCCATTCCCAGTCCTTAAGACTCAAATACCGCATCTCCCCGCTCAACCCCACGCCCGCGTTGTTCATCAGGATGTCGAT
>JAQYVQ010000111.1 GCA_030145435.1 Syntrophobacteria bacterium
GAAGTTCGGGAACGTCTTCGGCCTGACCGAGGCCACGTCGATCGTCACCTTCAACACCCACAACGACATCGTCCGTGTGCCGGATTCGGTAGGCCCGGCCTTGCCGATCGTCGATGTTAGGATCGTCGACCCGACCACGAACGAGGAGGTCCCTGCCGGAAAGGTCGGCGAGATCCTCGTGAAAGGCCCCACCGTTGTGAAAGGGTACTGGAACAAGCCCGAGGCAAACGCCCAGACCTTTGTGGACGGGTGGCTCCACACGGGTGACCTGGGGACCATGGATGAGGATCGCTACGTCTACGTGGTGGACCGCATCAAGGACATGATCGTCTCCGGGGGGGAGAACATCTACTGCATCGAGGTGGAGAACGCGATCATGCAGCATCCGGCCGTGATGGAGGTGGGTGTCGTGGGCGTGCCGGACCCGGTCATGCAGGAAGCGGTCAAGGCAGTCGTGTTTCTCAAACCGGGGGCAACCGCAACCGAGGAGGAGATCATCGATCACTGCAAGAAACAGATCGCGAGCTACAAGAAGCCGAAACACGTGGTCATCACCGATGCCATGCTGCCGAAGAACCCGGGCGGCAAGATCCTGAAGAAGGCTTTGAAAGAAATGTAGTTCAGAGGTTAGAAGTCGAAAGGGGCAAGGCGAAAGCACAGCAGCAATTCCTTCTCCCCTCTGGGGAGAAGGTCAGAGCCTGTCCCCGCGAAGGCGGGGAATGAGGGGGAGCTTCTGTGCCACCCTCACCCTAACCTTCCCTCAAGGGAGAGGGAATCTGCGTTACGCAATGACATGAATTGCGAACATTGCGAGGAGCGCCTGCGACGAAGCAATCCCCCTGCTCAATTTGCCGAGCTAACAACGGAGGCAAGCAAGGATGCTATTGGACGGAAAAGTCGCTCTCATCACAGGCGCGGCGCGGGGCATCGGGAAGGCGAGCGCCCTGGTACTGGCCCGGGAAGGCGCCCACGTGGGGGTGGCCGACATCTTGCCCGAGGTGGAAGAGACCGCCCGGGAAATTGCAGCGCTGGGGAGAAGGTCGGCCTTCGCCCTGTTCGACGTGGCAGACCCGGCACAGGTGGCCGAAGGCGTCGGGAAGATACGTGAAGAACTGGGAGACATCCAGATCCTGGTCAACAACGCCGGGGTGGTGACGAACATCGCCGGATTGACGAAGATGTCCCACGAGGCCTGGCAAAGGGAGATCTCGATCAACCTGTCCGGTGCCTTCAACCTGATCAAGGAGTTGATCGGACCGATGATCGACAAGAAGTGGGGCCGGATCATCAACATCTCCTCCGGCGCGGCCACGGGGGGACTGCACAAACAGATCGGCTACGCGGCCAGCAAGGCAGGCCTGCTCGGGATGACCAAGACGGTGACCCTGGAGCACGCCCGCGACGGCATCACCTGCAACGCCATTCTCCCGGGGCTCATCGGCACCGAGCTCGCCAACATGATGCCCGAAGAGATCCTGGGCCGTGCCCAGGCAATGATCCCGGCCCGCCGGATGGGGGAGACGGAAGAGGTGGGCCACCTGATCGCGTTCCTGGCATCGGACAGGGCAGCCTACATCAATGGGGCCGAGATCCGCATAGACGGAGGGATGCTGCTCAATGTAGGCACCCTGGGGAGCAGGAAGGAAATCAAGGAGATGGACAAATGAGTGAACATCAAACCCGTTCCGGAATCCCTTTGAAGCCGGTCTACACGCCCGATGACTTGAAGGGCAAGAACTACGACGAACAGCTCGGTACCCCGGGCGACTTCCCCTACACGAGGGGCCGACGAGCCGACCCGAGCGGTGGCTGGATGCACCGGGAGCTTTCCGGCGAGGGAGACCCGGCGCGGTCGAACGAACAGCTCAAGTACCTGATGACCCAGGGGCAGATCGGCCTGGATGTGATCGGCGACAGCCCCACCATGGCCTTCATGGACCCGGACCACCCCCTGGCAGCCAACGCGATCGGAACGCAGGGCGTCTCCATATGCTGTCTGGACGATTTCCGCACGCTCTACAAGGACATTCCCCTGGATTCGGTGGTCGTGTCCGCCTCGCTGCCCCCGGCCATCACCGCCGCCGCGCTGTACCTGCTGGCCAAGGAGAACAACGTGCCTCTCGACCAGATCCGAGGCTCGGTGATCCAGGCACCCTTCTACGCCGAAGACTGCGGGTACGCTGTCCATATGCCCTTCCGCCTGAGGCTCAGGATGGCCGCAAACTGCGTCGAATTCTGCTCCAAGGAGATGCCACGCTTCCATTCCTTTGTGGAAGACACCTACTTCTTCAACCAGGCCGGGCTGAACGCGGTGGACGAAATGGCCCTCGGGTTCATCGAGATCCGGCACCTCACCCGGGAACTCCTGCGGCGTGGCGTGGACATCGACAGCTTTGCGCCCCGCATCGCCATCCTGGTCGACTGCAACATGGACTTCTTCGAGGAGATCGCAAAGATCCGCGCCACACGCCGGCTCTTCGCCAAGATGATGAAGGAGGAGTTCGGGGCCAAGGACCGCCGCTCCTTGTCCGCCGTCATCACGAGCCACACCTCCGGGCTCTCCCTGACCCCCCAGCAGCCGGTGAACAACATTGTACGCGGCACGGTCCAGAGCCTCGCGCTGGTCCTGGCCGGGGTGCAGGCCCTGGAGATTTCCGCCTTTGACGAGGCGTACCGGACGCCCAGTCCGGAATCCCACATGGTTGCGCTCAGGACCCAGCAGATCCTCCACCTGGAATCCAACGTGGCCAAGGTGGTCGATCCTCTCGGCGGGTCCTACTTCATCGAGTCCCTGACCGACGAGATGGAGGAGAGGATCTGTAAACGCATCCAGGAGATCGAGGCCCTGGGGGACCCCGCCGACCTGTCGGACAAGGGCTGGTTCAGGAAGTTTTTCGAGGAGACGATGGCCGAGTACTCCAGGAAGATTGCCGACGGAAGCATGCCCAAGGTGGGCCTGAACATCTTCCAGATCCCGGAAGAGGAGGACACCCTGCTAAAGGAGATCGTCGAGGGCAAGATCGAACCCTGGTGGGAAAGAATCGACAAGGTCAAGGAGTATAAAGGCAATAGAGACCCGGGCCGGATCAAAGATGCGCTGTCCGCAGTCCTCGAGACGGCCAAGGACGAAGACAAGAACCTGATGGGCGCAACCATGGAGGCCTTCGAGGCGGGGGCAACCATGGGCGAGATCGGCGGTGCCATGCGCCTTGCCTACAACTGCCCGTACGATCCGCACGGGCTGATCGAGTCACCGATATGAGGGGGCAGAGTCGATGAAAAGAATCAAGATATTCGTAGGAATCCTTGGGATGGATCAACACGAGCTCGGCGCCATCGCCGTGGCCCAGATGCTGCGGGATGCGGGGATGGAGGTGATCTACGGGGGAAGGTTCAACGTGCCGGCCACGGTCGTCAAGACGAGCCTCGAGGAAGACCTGGACGTAATCGGCCTGAGCTGCCACTCCTGGGAGTATCTGCACTACCTCCCCGACATGTTCAAGATGATGAAGGAAGAGAAGATCGACGTCCCGGTGATCGTCGGGGGATCGGTCATCACACCTGGAGACAAAAAACGCCTGCTCGAGATGGGCGTGGCCGCGGCCTTCCCTTCGGGCGCACGCAATGAAGACATCATCGAGACCGTAAGGAACCTCGCCCAATAATTCAGGAGATTGAGACATGGCAGCGCAGCTTTGCGGGTGGAGCGGAAGGATCCTCAAGGTGGATCTGACGAGTTCCGACATCGTCGAACTCGACACCATGGACTATGCGGAGCGATTCCTCGGAGGACGAGGGATTGCGACGCGCCTCTACTGGGAAGAAGTCACGCCCGAGGCTGGGGCCCTCGAGCCGGAAAACCGGCTCATCCTGATGACCGGACCGATGGGTGCCACCGGCGCCCAGGGCGCTTCCAGATTCGAGGTGGTGGCCAAATCACCTATGATTTTACCCGAGGGTTTCTGCTACGGAAACCTGGGAGGGTACTTCGCCCCCTTTCTCAAGAAGGCGGGATACGACGGTGTCGTGGTATCCGGTCGGGCAGACCGGCCCAGCTACGTTCTGGTAACGGACGGAAAGGCCGAGATACGGGATGGGGCCTTCCTATGGGGGAAAAGCGTGTCCGAGGTAAGGGACGCGCTGCAGGCGGCTCACGGAGAGAAGGTCCACTTCGTCACCACAGGCCTTGCGGGAGAAAACCAGTGCCGCAACGCGACCCTGATGACAGACCACGAAGGAAGCGCAACCGGTGGGTTCGGTGCGGTGCTCGGGTCGAAGAACCTGAAGGCGATCGCCGTTGTCGGAACCGGAAGGCCTGCCGTGGCCAGGCAGAAGGAACTCACCGAGCTCAACCGGCTCAGCATAAAGATGAGCGAGCGCGGAACCCTGCGGATGCCCACGCCCAAGAAGCTGATCCAGTATGTGAGTAAAGCCCCCTGCTATCAATGCGGCATGGACTGCCTGCGGGGCGTATTCCGGACAGCCTCCGGAAAGGAAGCGGTCCGCAAGTGCCAGTCCCTGATCTTCTACATGCCTTACGCCTTCATGCGGCCGGACGGAGACGCAGACACGACCGTGGATGCCACGGCCCTCTGCAATGAATACTCCCTCTGCACGATGGAGATGTCGAACCTGATCGAGTGGCTCGCCGCATGCCACCGGGCGGGCGTGCTCACCGAGGAACAGATCGGCCTCGACATGTCCGACATCGGGAGCGTCGATTTCATTCGACAGCTGGTCACCATGATCGCCAGGCGGGAAGGCATGGGAGACGTTCTTGCGGAAGGGATCCTGCGCGCAGGAGAGAGGCTGGGGGAAGCGACCAAGGCCCAGTTCACCGATCACATGGCAGGGGTCGGCATGACGGGAGCCTACGCACCCCGCGAGTACATCACGAACGCCCTGCTGTACGCCATGGAGCCGAGACAGCCGATCGCCATGCTGCACGAAGTGAGCTACATGATCGCCCGCTGGCTTCTGCACCTGATCCGGCCCAATCTCTCGCCCACGACAGCGGAGGTTTTTCGGAAAGCGGCCACCAGGTTCTGGGGGAGCGACAAGGCGTGGGACATGACCACCTACGAAGGAAAGGCCCTGGCCACGGTCAAAATCCAGGACCGCACCATCATGAAGGACAGCCTGGTTCTGTGCGACAGCGTCTGGCCCATGATGGACTCCTTCAACACGCCGGACAATGTAGGCGACCCGACCCTGGAGAGCAGGCTCTTTTCGGCGGTCACGGGGATCGACACGGACGAGGAAGGCCTGCTTGCATACGGTGAGAGGATCTTCAACCAGCAGCGGGCGATCCTGCTCCGGGAGGGCTGGAAGGCCAAGGAACACGACATGCCCGCCGAATACAATTTCATTGAACCCGTAGTGGAGGACATGCTGAACCCCCAACTCATCGTTCCGGGGCCGACCGAGGAACCGGTGAGCATCAGGGGAAATGTCCTGGACAGGAAGAAATTCGACGAGATGCGAGAAGAATTCTACAACCTGCGGGGCTGGGACCCAAAAACTGGGCTCCAAACAAAAGAAACCCTCGCTCGCCTCGACATGGCAGACGTGGCCGAAGAACTGGAGAAGGCAGGCCTCGTCAAGTGACTCGGCCTGCTAGGGGTCAGGGGTCAGGGCCCAGGGATCAGGGGTCAAGCCCCGCAACTCGTCCTCGTCCTCGAAACGAATGAATCTAGGACAAAGGTGAAAGGCCACCCTCCTCCTCCCTTCGGGAGGTCATCGGCCGCACAAATTGTCATTCCCGTGCAAACAGGAATCCAGGAGGGGAGCGGGGAGGGGAGCGACCCCAGTGGCGGACATTGCGAGGAGCAGGGGCTAACCAAGTCGGAGCGAAGCGGAGATGCCGAGCAACTACTGCGACGCGGCAATCCCCCGGCATAGTGAATTCCTTCTCCCCTCTGGGGAGAAGGTCTGGATGTGGGGGAGCTTCTTTCGGCACCCTCACCCTGGCCCTCTCCCTCAAGGGAGAGGGAATGCTGGAAGGCCGGGAGATTGCTTCGCTTCGCTCGCAATATCCGCTTCTTGATCGGGCACGGGCGCGGGCACGCACACGGGCACAGGACTTTTGGGGGTTCCACCTTCAGTCTGAAACAAATACGGAGGACCCACCATGATAAAGATGCTCTTTGCAATTCGGAGGCTTCCTCATCTCTCGCCCGAGGAGTTTCATCGCTACTGGCGGGAGGACCACGGGCGCCTGGCCCAGAAGAACCTCCCGGCCCTGCGCGTGAAACGCTACGTCCAGACCCACACCATCGACACCCCGTTCAACGAGGTCTTGAGAGAATCCCGGGGCGGGGGGGAGCCTTACGACGGAGTCGTGGAGATCTGGTGGGACAGCGTCGAGGAACTGGAAGCGGCTTTTTCCACCCCGGAGGGGGTGCAGGCCTCTGAAGAACTCCTCGAAGATGAGAAACGATTCATCGATCTCCCACGCTCTTCCATGTGGTTCGCCGAGGAAGAAGTGTTCATCGGGGTTCAGGAGGAATCGCTATGAAGGGGCTGGCAAGAGATCTTGGACGCCTGGTGGCCAAGGAACGGGTCAGAACCGACCCTGAGGATCTTTTTGCCTACGGCGGAGACGCGACGTACTACGTCAAGCGGGGAAAACCGGACGCCGTTGTCCTCCCGGAGAACACGAGCGAGGTCTCGGAGGTGATGAAGTACGCCTTCCACAACGCCATCCCGGTCACGCCCCGAGGCGCGGGCAGCGGGCTGTCAGGAGGATGCACGCCGCTCCACGGGGGGATCGTCCTGGACATGAAGAGGATGGGCCGGATCCTCGAGATCAACCGCCGGAACATGTCTGCCAGGGTCGAAGCGGGCGTGGTGCTCGCCGACTTCCACAAGGCGGTCAAGAAGCAGGGGCTCTTCTACCCGCCCAACCCGCAGAGCATGAATGTGTGCACCCTCGGCGGAAACGTGGCCACCCGTGCATGCGGTCCACACGGGGTCAAGTACGGTGCCACCGGTGATTACGTCATGGGCCTGGAGGTGGTGCTCCCGGACGGCTCGGTGATCGCTCCGGGCGGACTGGCGGCAAGGAGTTCCGCCGGATACGACCTGACCCACCTCTTTGCCGGATCCGAAGGAACCCTGGGCGTGATCACAAAGGCGAACCTCCGGCTTCTTGCCCTGCCCCCTGCCCACCGGACCGCCGTGGTGGCCTGTGAAAGCATCGAACAGGCTGGAGACACGGTCTCCGAGATCCTCGCGGGCGGCACCCTGCCCGCCATGATCGAGTTCATACCGCAGATGGCCATCGTCGCCATGAACAACTACATCACCCCGCCCCTGATCACAGAGGGGCAGGCCTATCTGCTGATCGCCCTGGACGGAACCCAGGACGAGATCCAGGCACAGGCAGACGAGATCCTGGGCATCTGCCGCCGGATGGGGGTCCTGGACATCCGCGTGATCGAGGACGAAAAGGAGGCGGAGACCTACTGGACCGCACGGTCCAACCTCGGGGGCATGCTGCTGACCATGATGAAGAAGGCGATCAACGAGGACGTGGCCGTGCCCAGGGACCGGATCCCGGAATTCGTGCGGGAGATCCAGAACATGGCGTCCACCCTGTCAAAGGTCGTCCTTGGAATCGCAGGGCACGCCGGGGACGGGAACATGCACCCATCGATCTTCTTCCCCGAGGTGAACAGCGAAGCGGAGAAGGAGGCCCAAGAGACCGTCAAGAAGGTGGTCCGGCTCGGACTGTCCCTGGGAGGAACCGTCTCCGGGGAGCACGGGATCGGGTTTCACAAGGCGGAGTTCCTTCACTGGGAACTGGGCGAGGTCCAGATTCGACTTCTCAAGCGAATCAAGAAGGCCTTTGACCCCAAGGGGATCATGAATCCGGGAAAGCTCTGGAAGGACGGGAGGTAAGACGGCATGCACGACCTCGAACCATACCGGGACATGATGGCAAAGTGCTCCCACTGCGGCCTCTGCCAGGCCACCTGTCCCGTATATCTCGAAGACTTTCTTCAGACCCATCTGGCGCGGGCAAGAATGGACCTGATACGGGCCGTCCTCCTGGAGGGCGAAATTCCTGTAACCAAGCGGTTTCGAGAGGTCCTGGACCGGTGCCTCCTGTGCACGAACTGCTCCCGGACCTGCCCGGCCGGCGTTCCGGTGGACGAGATCATCGCCGCGGCAAGGAATCAGGTCTACCAGGGCAAACGGAGAGATCCTGTCCGAAGACAACTGCTTCGCAGGTTCATGAACCAGCGCGGCATGAAGGGGCTCATGGGCATGGCAGGCTCCGTGGCCCACAAGATGGGATGGACACCGGAAGAGTTGCCGGCACCGGCATCAAAGCCCTTTGAGAAGAGGTTCAAGGGCAGGATCCCTGCGAAGGGAAAGGCCCGAGCCAGGGTTGCCTATTTCGTCGGGTGCGCAACGAACACGCTCTATCCGGACACCGGCAAGGCGGTCATCAACGTGCTCGCCCACAACGACATCGAAGTGCTGATCCCGGAGGGTCAGGTCTGCTGCGGCATGCCGGCCCTGGCCGAGGGGGATCTCCCGCTCGTTCAGGAGATGATGCGAAAGAATGTGCCGGTCCTGGCCGGTTGCGACGTGGACGCCGTCGTCACGGACTGCACGTCCTGCGGGATGATGTTCAAGGCAAAGGCGGCGAAGACACTGCCCGAGGACGATCCGCTGCGCCCCCAGGCCGAGGCCCTGGCCGAAAAGGTCTGGGAGGTTACGGATTATCTCAACCAGATAGGCCTTACTGCTGAGCCGCCTCCCCTTCCGGAGTCTTACACCTATCACATCCCCTGCCACCGGGGCTGGACACCGACCGTGGACGATGCCCCTCGAAACCTCTTGGGAAAGATCCCCGAGGCCGAGCTCATCGAACTCGAGAACCCCGACAAGTGTTGCGGGGCGGGCGGCACCTTCTTCATGGATTTCAAGGAACTCGCCGCGGACATCCGGACCGGCAAGCTCGCCGACATAAGGCAGACGGGTGCCAAGACCGTCCTTACCCAGTGCCCTGCGTGCCGATCCTTCCTGAGGACCCAGTTCGAAGACGGCCAGGTGACCCACCCGATCGTCCTTCTTGCAAAGGCCTACGGCATTTGAGCGGCTAGATACCGAATGCGTTCAACACGCGACGATCACCGCAACGCAGGGAGCCCCTGTTTCCACCAGCACGTCGAAGGTTACATGTAACAGAATGCGCTCGAGCGGATTGTCCGCGTGATTCGGATCTCCAAGTGTCAGGTCAAATCGTTCGTATCTTCCGTGACCAGTTCCCCAACCCCCGGGCGAACCTTCAGAACGACTTCTTTGCGGATCTGCACAGTGCCTATCTCCGCGCCACGGGGCTTGGTGACGTACTGTGCAAGGGTGCACGAGACCGGCACAACCCCTCCCTCCCTCGCCTTGCTGTGGTACGCCGCGATCGCGGCGGCGCGCTTGAGGGTCTCCCGATCCGGCTCTTCGCCGCGAGGGCACTGCAGGACCACGTGGCTGCCGGGCGTACTTCGAACGTGAAACCACCAGTCACCGGGCCTTGCCACCTTGAGGCTCAGCCGATCGTTGTCGGCGTCCGTTCGGCCCACGAGCACCTTCCAGCCGCCCGGCAGCACGTACTCGAGCAGGCGGGGCCCGCGATCGCGACCCTGTGACCTTGTCTTGGCCATGTCCGGAAATCTCCTCTCGGCACGCAGGATGTAGGGGACAAAAATAGGCGTCTTCCGAAGACACTACGGAAACCGGACCCTTTGCCCCTGACGCAGAATGTCGGTCGGGTAGAAGGTTCCACGCCAGCGGATGCCGCCGTTACGCCAGCCGACAAAACCCGACCGGATGAGCAACAGATTGTTGATGAGCGACCCCACCGGAAACAGGATCGCCGAGAGCATCGGCCGTCCTATCCGGCACACAAAAACACCGAGAACCGCAATCCGCAGGATGACTCCGGCAATACCCAACACCGGCAGCCAGGACACGCCGACCGGCAGAAATCCGAGAAAGGGCAAGAAATCGAAAAAAAGCGATAGCAGTCCAAAGGCAATCATCCGCCCCAGGTGATAGCGTCCAATGATGGCAAATCCGGCTTTTTCATGACTGCTCCGAATTTCAGCAAAGGAGTTATAGAAGTAGAGCGAAACATCATCACGAGCATTCAGCAAACTACATTTTGCACCGGCCTGTTTCATGAGCAGTCCGACGCCTAAATCGTCGGCAACTTCGAGGCGAAGCCAAGACAGACCTTCGGTCTGCTCAAACACACTGCGCCGAACCAGTAAGAACGCCCCAAATCCTGCCACCTGCCGGGCCTTCGGATCATCAACGTTCCACACCTGCCCCCCAGCGAAGATCCCGTAGATTGACAATGTTGCGGCAGCATCCAACAACAGATTCCCCGTTGACAAGAAACGCGGGATGACCGTGAGAAAATCCTGCTGTTCAGCTTCACAGAATGCAATCGTTCTGGCCAACGTCTCCGGCGCGATGTGTACGTCGGCATCGGTAAAGAGTAGCCATTCGCCAGTCGCTTCCTGCTGTCCCGCGTGCATGGCGTGCACCTTTCCAAGCCACCCTTCGGGCAATTCCGCGATATGGAGCGCGCGTATACGCGCACCCTTCGCAGCAAGCCGGTCAACAATCTGCGAGGTGCCATCCGTCGAGCGGTCATCAACCAGCACAAATTCAATGTTCGGATACGCCGTTTGCTGATGCGATTGCATTGCCGCTTCAACATGATCAGCCTCGTTACAGGCTGGGACAATCACACTAACACGCGGCCATGTGGCCGGAGGTTCCGGCTCAATGTCGCTCAACAGCCGAACTCTGCGCATCCCTTTAAGCGTGATGAACAAGCCGATCCCCCACGCCACACATCCCAGGAGGGTGAATGAAACAACAAGGATTTGTATCACAGTCATGTTTATCTAACCTTTCGACCCGGGAAGCCTTTGACTTGGCCATGTCCGGGAATTCAATCTCGGAACGCAGGATGTACGGTACAATAGATAGGCGTTTCCGCACGTGACTGCAAACGGAGAGGGGATTTCCCCGGAATCGTGTCGACGTCTGGCTTGTGATGCGCCTCATATGATTGTCTAATCCATATTTCTCGTCACTAACGACGAATTATTGCTATTTTCCTATATTTACTCGTCATATATGCCGATTACATAAAATACTTGCATATCGTCATATATGGCGATATAATTGCAATAAACCAATATAACTCGTTATGGGTGACGACTATGCATGTTCAAGAAACAATGGCAGATGATGCTGTTCTTGAAGAACTCGGCAGGCGACTTGAACGTCGACGGCTTGATCTTCAACTAACACAAGCGAATTTGGCCGAGCAGGCCGGCGTGTCTAAAAGAACAGTTGAACGGATAGAAGCCGGGGCCGCAGCGCAAACGCTGAGCCTCATCCGCATTCTTCGAGTGCTTGACCTCCTGCAAGGTCTCGATCAACTCATTCCTAAAACCGGACCAAGGCCCATGGACCTGCTCAAACTCAAAAAGAAAGAGCGGAAACGGGCGTCATCCAGTCGAACCCCGGACCAGGCCGGTGCAGATTGGGCTTGGGGTGATGATTCATGAGCACCGTTGCCGAGGTTAAGCTCTGGGGGCGCACGATAGGTGCGGTCTCCCTTGAGGAAGACAATGAGATAGCCGCCTTTGAATATGATCCGGCCTTTGCCCGAAGCGGGATTGAGATCGCGCCCCTGACAATGCCGCTTTCCAATAGAGTTTACTCCTTCCCTGAATTGTCCCGAGGGACTTATCACGGGCTCCCTGGACTGCTGGCGGATTCTCTGCCAGACAGATTCGGTAATGCCCTCATTGATGCCTGGCTAGCCACCCAGGGGAGAACACCAGAATCGTTCAATGCCGTTGAACGTCTCTGCTACACCGGGAGGAGGGGAATGGGCGCCTTGGAGTTTGAGCCCGCCATAGGACCGAAAGCCCGTAGGGCCACCCGCATTCAAATCGATAGACTTGTTGATCTGGCATCGGAAATCCTGACACAACATAAAGATCTGAAGGTGTCTTTTACTGCCCCAGAAAAGAAACAGGCACTGAGAGAGATTCTGAAGGTCGGCACCTCGGCGGGCGGTGCAAGAGCAAAGGCGGTGATTGCCTGGAACCCATCAACCAATGAAGTACGCTCAGGCCAGATTCCGGCAGGAAAAGGATTTGAGTATTGGTTGCTCAAATTTGACGGCATCAAGGGCAACAAGGACAAAGAACTCGAGGACCCAAAAGGGTACGGAGTGGTTGAATATGCTTACTACAAGATGGCCTCCGACGCCGGGATCACTATGAGTGAGTGCAGGTTGTTCGAAGAGAAGGACAGGAGACATTTCATGACCCGGCGCTTCGATCGACTCCAAGACGGGGGAAAGCTACATATGCAATCTCTCTGTGCGCTGGCACATTACGACTTTAACTTGGCCGGGGCCTATGCTTACGAACAGGCACTACTCTCAATCAAACGACTCGGTCTACCTATGAGCGCAGTTGAGGAACAGTTTCGCCGGATGACCTTCAACATCATTGCCCGGAATCAGGATGACCACGTAAAGAACATAGCCTTCCTAATGGATAAACCCGGCAATTGGTCGCTTTCGCCGGCTTTTGACATGACTTACAGCTTTAGACCTTCAGGTGAATGGACAGCCACCCATCAGATGACGATGAACGGCAAGCGCGATAACTTTACAATGGATGACTTCAAAGCATGTGCCAGAACGGCATCGATGAAGCAGGGGCGAGCAACGATGATCGTCAACGAAGTGCTTGATATAGCATCTCGCTGGAGGGATTATGCGGATGAAGCGGGTGTTTCCCCTTCATGGCGCGATCAAATTCAACAGACACTCCGCCTGAA
>JAQYVQ010000123.1 GCA_030145435.1 Syntrophobacteria bacterium
CCTTTCAATGTCGACTCCCTGTCCATGTCTAAGGATCCGAAAACTCGTCACCGGGTCCGATGGAACGATGAGGAACTTGAAGTGGATCTCGTCGTCGTCGCTTGCGGGGTCACGTCGTCGTTCGGCAAACAATTGGCCGCCAGCGGAACGGGGTATGTGTTCCCCCACTGTGTACGAGCCTTCCAGGCAGAATTGGACTTGGGCGAAGCGGATCTGGAGAAGTCCTTCGGGGACAGCATTCACGTGCTTTCCCTCGGCATCAAGGACGTCCGATTCGCGGCCCTGATCCCAAAGACGCGATTCGTGACGATGAGTCTTGTGGGGGAGCGGGACTTGAGCGCCGCGCATCTTGCCGCAGTCCTGCAAACCGAGACGGTTCGGCAGCTCCTTCCTCGGGGATGGGTCTTGCCGGAGCGTTACTGCTCCTGCCGCCCACGGCTTCCGGTGAGGGGCGCGAAGGGCTTTTGGGGAAACCGTCTGATCTTTATAGGCGATGCCTCGATGAGCCGCTACTACAAGAACGGGATCGACTCGGCCTTTCGAACGGCCAAGTATGCCGTCCAGGCGGCTTTTGACCACGGGCTTTCTGCCCGAACCCTCAGTAAGTCCTATTTTATTTTCGTGAGGAGGGAGTTTCAGAAGGAAAACGCATACGCGAGAATTCTTTTCCGCCTGAACGACTTCGTTGCGGCGAGACGCTTCTGGGTGCGTGCGCATCTGCATTTTGTCCGGAACCGGCCAAGAGGACAGACAGCGCAGACCCTGTATTACTTGACCTGGAATCTTTTCACGGGTGACGCACGATATCGGGCTATCTTCTGGACCAGTCTGAGCCCACGCTTTCTTCTCAAGATGGTCTTGACCGGCCTCCGGTATCGCTGCTTGCCGCGCAAGGCAATCTCAGAGCGACCCGCCACCCCTCTTCAACCCGCCATGCTTTCTCCGAACCCTTCGCCGCTGGGCCCTCTGCGGAGCGGGTGCACTGTCGCCATTGTGGGGGGGGGGCCGGGGGGCACTTCGTGTGGGATTGCCCTAAAGAAAATGGCCGCGGAACGGAACATCGACATCCGGGTGATCCTCTATGAAGGGAAGGTCTTCGATAACGAAAGGCACTACAATCAATGTGCGGGAGTGCTCTCCCCCCCCATCGAGGAGCTTTTGGAGCGAAGCCTCGGAATCGAGTTCCCTTCCCCCATCATTCAACGCACAATCAGGTCCTACAGGCTTTGTGGGCGGCAAGGAGATGTGAAACTCGTTTCCGGTACCCATCGTTCCTATGCGGTCCGCCGATGTCTGTGGGACCAGTTCATGCTCGAGCAGGCGAAGCTGCACGGAGTGGAGGTGATCCATTGCCGGGTGACAAGTATAGAGACCATCCCCAGAGGCGTTATCGTGTACGGAGAGAACGGAACCGTCAGGGCAGATGTGGTGGTCGGGGCGTTCGGGTTGGACCCGGGGACCGCATCCGTATTTGAGCAGTGGATCTCTTACCGAAGACCGAAAGCGCTGGAAACGATCATAACGAAAATACATCCGGGCGACGTTTGGATGCGCCGATTCGGGGAGGAGATCCTTGCCTTTCTGCCAGGAATGAAGGGCGTCTCCTTCGGCGCGATTACCCCCAAAAGAGATCATTTGACCGTCAACATCGCGGGGCCAAGGGTCAACACCTCGACCATAGAACAGTTTTTGTGCCTGCCTGAAGTCAAACAATGGCTGCCTCCGGATTATGAGCCCACAGCCGTTGCCGAACAATGCCATAAAGGGCTTTTCCCCAACCGCCCGGCACGGGTCTTTTTTGCCGATCGATTCGTCGCCATAGGGGATGCCTCGGGTATGGTCAGACCATTCAAGGGAAAGGGGATAACGGCTGCGTGCAAGACAGGCGTGGCTGCCGCCAAGGTCATGATGGATTACGGGATTTCGCGAAAGGCTTTTCATGCCTACCGGCTCGCCTGTCGGCCCGTCCTTGCGGATCGAACCTACGGGTTGCTCATGCAGAAACTGGCTGACGCTCTTCGCATGACCGATGCCGTTGATCCTCTCTTGAGCCTCGCCCAGGAGGATGCAGGTCTGCGGCGGGCCCTCTTTCTCAGCGTCTCCGGGGAAGAGCCTTATCGAAAGATCTTTCGAGAGGGCTTCCAGATCTCGCGTGCGGCACGGATACTGCGAGAGATCCTTCGACATAAGGTTTCTTCGACAAGTTGACCCCTCCATCGAGGGGTCTCTCGCTTCGGTGCGTCTGGAATGCATACCCTTTACGCGAATTCTCACAGGGCTTCCAACCAGCAGGTTAGCGGAATTTCACCAGAGGGTTACGGACATCCGTAATCTTTGCGTCGCTGTTGTGACCCGAGCCTCCCCGGCTCAAAAGGGACTGCCAACATTAGGGTCTCGCCCACCCGATGGTGTGCTCACCCTCTAAAGGGCCGAATAAGATCATCTTTCCCCTCTGCGTACGAGACGACGCCTCTTCCCCGGCCTGGTCCGGGGGGTGGCAGGGATCGTCGTGTGGGCGTACTTTCCTTGCCACATTCTGATGGCACAGGGATTGCTGAAAATTGAGGTTATGCCCCCGGGGACTTCTCGGGAGACAAGAGAGGGGCAGTAAACTCGACCGTGGCACCTGGGTCCCATGTGAGGCGGGCGAGACGCCGCAACAGGGATCAAGATTGCCGTGAACCAAGGTAACCCGATGCAGGTTTTGATTGTCGAAGACGAAGAGACCTCACGTGACAGCCTGCTGAATCTACTGAGGGACCAGGGCATCGAAGCCTGCGGCTTTGGGGACCCTGCCCAGGCCCTCGAATTCTACACCCGATCGCCCGTACCCATTGTAATATCAGACATCTGCACGTCCGGTATGAGTGGGATAGAGTTTCTGTGCCGTATCAAGGCCGTAGACCCTGATACGGCCGTTATCCTCGTAGCAGCCCTGGAAGAACTCTCCGGCGCGGTGGAAGCCTTGAAGAAGGGGGCTTTCGATTACCTGACCAAGCCTCCTGATATCAATGAACTGATTGTTCTGCTTGAACGGGCGATGTATCTCAGGCAAATCCGGGAGGAGAACAAGAGCCTTCGGAAGAACCTCGCCGGGGCCTCGATGATGGGGGAGTCCGCCGTTGTTTCCTTTGTGCGGAACGCCATTCAGACAGCCGCAAGCAGTGACCTGCCGGTCCTCCTTGCGGGTGAGACGGGAACGGGGAAGGATCTGGCGGCACGGATTATCCATGAGACAAGCGCGCGTTTCGGACATCCTTTTGTGAAGATTTCATGTTCTCGCTACAGCAGCACGGTGCTGGGGAGCGACCTTTTCGGCCACGAGCCGGGAACCTTTTCCGATACCAGCCAGGGGAAGAAGGGGATGTTTCCCCTCGCACATCAAGGCACCGTCTACCTGGATGACGTGGACGACCTCACTCCGGATATCCAGAGGAGACTCCTCAGGCTGTTGGACGATAAGATCGTCGAGCCGGTGGGCTCGATCGAAGAGACCTCCGCGGACGTCCGGATCATCGCTTCTACGAAAAAAGATCTAACAGGGCTAGCCTATCAGGGTCGCTCCCGAGAGGACCTCTGCTTACGGCTCAGTGTATATCCCATCCTGCTTCCGCCTCTCCGGCAGCACAAAGAGGACATTCCCGTGTTTGTCAGGAGTTTCTGGGACAGAATGGGACATCCCGATAAGACCCTGACAGAAGACGGATTAAGAATCCTCGAAGACTACCCGTGGCCCGGCAACGTGCGAGAGTTGAAGAACGTGGTCGAAATGCTGGCGGTTTCTTGTCGCTCGCAAGTCGTTACGGGGGAGGAACTTCCTGCAAGATTGACGCAAGAATCCGAAGGTCGGTGGGCCTCCTGGATCGTTAAAGACATGTTTCCTCTTTGCCTTCCTGGACCTGACGGGGTTCCGCACGCCATTTACGGGCATCCGTAGCCTTCATGCTGCTGCGAGCGATGCTTGTTATCTTCCCTTCGCGGGTCGCGTGAACCGAAGGAGCGCCGGACATCGCGGGCCGGCCTCTGGTAACTACCGGAAGATGCAATGAATTTCTTGCCACGGGCCTTCCCTTCTTTGC
>JAQYVQ010000129.1 GCA_030145435.1 Syntrophobacteria bacterium
AGGCAACATCTCTCCCACATGAACCAGGTCCAGCCTCATGAAAAGAATGCCCAGAACGATCAGGACGCTGGCAACGAGCAGCGGCCCCACCCTCTTGAGCCGCGGATGAAACAGGATGAACAGGGGAACGAATTTCCCCAGGATGATTTCAATGCCCACAAAGTACGGTGCAAGCTCGCCCGTGAGCAGCATCTCGACCCCCAACCTGTCCTCCCCGCCGGATGCGGAGGCCACCAGGAGATCGATTCCGGTCATCAGAAGATCCAGGATCAGGAGCCAACCCAGGATCCGTCCCAGGGACAGCAGCAGGCGACCTCTTTCCCCTGAAACGTCCATGGCGTCGCCTCGCCACTTGCACAGGGCGGCGAACACGAGAATCATCAAGGCCGTTCCGGAAACGACCGCAGACACGAGGAACAGCAGAGGGATCATCGAGCTGTGCCACAGGGGCCGGGCCGGGCAGAAGGCGAGGATGAAACCCGTGTAGGCGTGAACCGAAACGGCAAAGGGGATGCCGATCAGCCCCCATCGCTTGGCCGCCTTCTCCTTGTCCTGGAAGATGCATGCCATGTAGATCAGACAGAAGAGAGGATAAGACGTCAGAAGAAAGGAGCCCCAGCTGATCGGAGAACCCGGATTCACGAAGAGGAACAGATGCCACGAGCGCAGGGGCTTTCCCACGTGAAGAAGCAGGAACACGGGGGCCACCATGAGCATCAGGGTGGCCGTTATGATGGCCGGTCGCGAAAGGGCGCGGTACTGGACCCGCCCAAAGCCATAGGACAGGGTCGACAGGAAGAAGGACCCCGCGCTCAATCCGGTGAAGAAGATGTACAGGGCGATCATGGCCCCGAAGGAGGCGTCGTGAGGAACATTGTACAAGAGCATGGTGTTCACGGCGCCCTCCGCCCGCGCGTTTCCGCCATCGCCTCATCCAGGCCCTCGTAGAAGACCTGCGGCTCGGTTCCGTATTCCGGCTTGAGAACCTGGACCGACCGCCTGGCAAGGATGCGGGAAACCTCGCTCGTCGGGTTCTTGCCGTTCCCGATGATGCGAGCCCCCGTGGGGCATGCCTCGACGCAGGCGGGCAACTGGCCCGCGTCGAGTCGGTGATGACAGAAAAAGCACTTCGAGATGATCTTCTTCTGAGGGTGGAGATAGCGGACCTCGTAGGGGCACGCCGCCTTGCAGTACTGGCACCCGATACAGCGGTGCGGATCCACCAGGACGATCCCGTCTTCACGCTGATACGTCGCCTTCACAGGGCAGACCGAAACGCAGACCGGGTCTTCACACTGGTTGCAGTTGATCGGAATGTGCCCACGCCGTACGTAAGGGAACCGGCCCTTCTCGACGGATTTCACCCACGTGCGAAAAACGCCCAGAGGAACATCATTCTCTCGCTTGCAGGCCACAGAACAACTCTGGCACCCGATGCAGCGGTTCGTGTCAATGACCATGGTCCAGCGAATGGTGTTATTGGCCACGGATCTCCTCTCCATTGAAATACACCCCCAGGAACGCGACGACCAGCGCCCGCAGGGAAGCGAACATCTCGCCGGCGAGTTCCTCGCTGTCCTCCCTCGAATCGACCTTCGACGTGAGCGATTTCAACAACGCGTTGCACTCGGCGGCCTGCTCGACGAGCACTTCCTGCAAGCCCTTCGAAGGTGTTCCTGATGAAGGGGAGCGCGTGCCCTCGAGCCGCTTCCAGATGGCATCCACGAAGTGCACGATCTTCTCCGGTTCGTACACCTTCGCCCCGATCTGCCAGTGAACGCTCTGCCGCGTCATGGCGTGAGCACGGATTCTCATGTTGCTGATCTCTCGCTTGAAGTCCTTCTGAATCTGCGGGGCGAGGACGCCCTTGCGCACGCGTTGTTTCTTCTTCTTGCCCGGCTTCCTGCCCATCTCCGTATTCACGGCTGGTCTCTCGGGATGGACGTGCCACTCGATCCATTGATGGATGATGTCATTGCCCTCCGGAAACCAGGGATGCTCGAAGTGGGGGCCGAGAAGGACCATACGGCCCTTCCCAAAAGATTTCTCGCAAGCGGCCACCTTCCCCAGATAGACCGTCTCGGCGATCTCCTTCTCGGTCAGGAAACGGGTCCGTTCAGTGAAGCCGGTGTAAAAGGCCCTGGGAACGATATCCTCGGAAAGGTTCAGCGGCGGCCCCCCGTAGAGAGGCACGCTGACCTCCCGCCCCCCCCAGATTGGAAAGTCTTCCTCCATCCTGACGCGGACATCCTCCCTGACCGGATGGTAGATGTAGTCGCAACCGTACCGGGTCGAGAACTTGAGCGGCATCTGATGAACGGGCGGAAGGTCACGGGTCAGGTTGTTGATCCTGCATTTGACAAAATTGAAGGCGTCCAGCGGGGCCTTGGAGGAATTCAGGGGAAGATACGCCCCTGCGCAGGATCCGATATACAGCCCTCCCCTTTGCAGAAAATCCTCCAGGGCTCGCGCTCCCGGGGGCTCCAGGGCGCGGGCCACGGCGAACGTATCGCCTCCGGACATCAGAAGAATGTCCTGTTCAGGGGCAAGACGAGGAAAGTCGTCCTCCTGGATCAGACGCAGGCGGCTGTAAGCGTATTTCTCCATCAGGTCCACGAACCAGGTCCACGAATGGGACGCACCCTCGCCCACATAAACGCCCACGCGCAAGCTTGCCGAATCGCGTTCCATCCCCATCCTATCTGTACTTCGGGCCCTGACCCCTGGTCCCTGGTCCCTGAACCCTTTCAGTTCAATTCACCCTTCCCATCCCTGTCGCAACTTCTCCAGGGCTCCGTCCAGGTCGGCCGAGGCCCAGGAGGACGGGACCGTGCCGTTCGCCTCATCCAGGGCATGCGTCTCTTGCACGAGTTTGCGAGCTTGCTTCAGGAGTGCTTCTTCGGTCAGTTCATCCCAATCGACGGCCTTTGCCCCCAGCTCAGCCATCTTCTGCAGGGTAAACTCAGGCGAAAGGAGGGCCGCGATCGGACAGATCCCGAGAATCGAGGAGACCGCCATTCGATCGAGCCACCACTGGGCCCTTTCCACCGGGTTTTCGCCAACAGACACATCCGCCCATCCCCCGCCCAACGGGCTCAGGGGCACGGCATGGCTGAAAACCGACACGGCCTGGATCAAACGCGCCTCAAGGGCCTCGGAAAGGGGCCACGGAGCGATTCCGTACACGTTTTCCACGCCTGCATCTTCCAGGTCGACCTCCTCGCCGGCAAGGGCCTGTACCCTCTTGACGGCCTCGCCGGCCTCGGCCACTCCCTCCTTCTTGAGCAGGGCCCCGCACGCTACCGGATCCAGGCCCTGGCGATTGATTTCACGGAGCACCACCGGCAGCCCTTCCTTCAGGAAGAGCAGTGAAATCACGCCCGCCGGGTCGGTCAGGAGGAGGCCGGGCTCGTCCTTCTTCGACTCCTTGAGGAGGCCGGGGGGCTCGTCGATCATCAGAAAGGTGTTGGCCGCATACGCACAATTGAAGGAGGCGACATGCCTGTGCACCTTCTGCTTTATCGGTTCCAGGTCTGCGGCATCCACGCCCAGGGCCTCCAACAGGGCCACGAGGCCCTGCTTCTCGAAGCTCGCGCCCTTTCGAAGCTCCTGTTGGGCCTCCAAGCATTCATCGAAGAACCCATCGGCCACCTCGAGGCTTCCCAGGCCGCGCATGGCGATCGCCTTGAGCTTCCGTGCGCCCATGGCGAGCCCCATCCCGAACACATCCCGGCTCCCCCAGGCACCTTCCGAGATCTGCGCAATCCTACACCCCTTCTCCCCGGCAGGGCCGATCCCGATCAGCTGAACGTAGTCGTCTCCGTGCTCGTAACGGAGCTTGTCCGTCGTTTGCCACACATCCCGGCCCCACACTTCCCCTGCATCGGCCAGTTCCGCCAGCTCGTCATGAAGCCACAGCCGGACCGGTTTGTCCGATTCGCCGAGGACTACCACGAAGTCATAGCCGCTGTACTTGAGTTCCACCGCTGTTTGCCAGGACAAGGGCACATGGCACACCCTGCCGGTAACCGGGCTCTTGCCGGTCATTACCCCTGCACAACTGCTTGGGGCAAACGTCCCGGTGAGCAGACCCGTGCCGAAGACGATCGGATTCCGGTCCACGTGCTGCTTGTAAAGGGCCAGGTTGATCACGGCCCCTCCGATGTGTTCCTTCACCATCTCCTCGGTGAGTTCCTCTTCTTCACAGGTACCCTCGTTCAGATCCGCGACGAGGATTCTCCCCATATAAGCATTCTCAATGTCCATGACTATCGTCTCCCTCTCGAGCGTCTCAGGATTCCACCATGCTGAGGCAACCGGTCGGACAGGCCTTCACGCAGAAGGGCTCGTCCTCGTCTTCGCACAAGTCACAGGGCGCGCGCATCAGAATCGGCTTGCTGCTCGCGCCGGCCCCCTCCACCTGTTCCCCCGGGGGAACGACCTCCGGCCCTTCCGGCCTGGCCAGGAGGAGATCCTTCTCCCTCTTAACCATCATGCCGAAATAATTTCTCTTCTCGGTCCGGTGCAACATGAGACTCGCTCCGTTGGGGGAACAGTCCATGTCGTGATGGTAGTTGCAGGCATACTCACATACCCGACACCCGATGCACTTCAGACTCTCTACCGCTAGCTCCATCTTTACATCCACCTCCTTCCCGCAAAATCCATTTTAATTCGCCTCGATCGTTATTCCCTTCGCCCATCGCCTCGCGCGTTCCACAAGGGGAAAGGAAGATGAACTTTCGCCTTGTCGAGCCAGTTTCGAAACTCCTTCGACGGCTTTTCGGAAAAGACCTCTTCGAAGAACCTTTTGCCAACCTCGATCATTTGCTCCGTGTAGAGGCCGGGTTGCGTTTCGATCTGCCCTTGTTCGACCAGGTCGATCATGCGGGCAAGCCAGAGAAGTCGTACTTCCACATACAGAATCCCCGCATACCCGATCATTCGCTGATAGGGGCTCACGTTTTCTTCGTACGTATCGCGGACGCCTCGGATCTCTTCCAGGATGCGGGCGTGAAGTTCCCGTTGGGCATGCAAGTGCTCCAGAATCTCCTCTCGGGAGAGCTTGCTGAAGAAGAAGACCTTGAGGACGAAAGGCTCCTTCAACTCTTCGAACTTGATCACCGGCTCACGGATCCAGTGAGCGAATTTCTCGCGCCCCTTGTCCGTAATCGAATAGACGTGCTTGTTCGCGGTGCCCTTTTGCTCGACTACTTCCAGGCTGATCAGGCCGTCTTTGTGCATCTTCTTGAGGGTCGGATAGAGCTGGCCGTCGCTCACGCTCCAGAAATGTTGGATCACATTCCGGAAGAACTGCTTGATCTCGTAGCCGGTCATGGGCCCATCGTCGAGCAGCCCCAACATGGCTTCACGAAGTGACATCGAACGTCCGGCTCCAGAACATGCAAAGGGTCGTTGTGGAACACAAGGGGGCACATTGGTGAGAGTGCCCTCTATTAGAGGTATTATACAAGTATCACAGGGTCGTTTCTCGTGTCAATCCCTCGATGACTCCCCCCCCTTTGACTCCCCTCCCCAACGCTAGTATTTTGTTATGGGACAGTCACTTACGAATTTGGAAAGAAAACTTGGGCTGGTGACAATCGCAAGCAAGGCCCTGCAACCCCAACGAAGCTCCGAGGCAGGCATGGCTCACTTCGCCTGCATCCTCCTGCTGTTCGTCCCCCTTGCGATCGCTGGATGCGGGGGAGACGAGGCGTCTTCCCGAAACACTTCGGCCGCCCCTGTCTGCGCCACAACCCCCGAGGCGGTGTACGACATCCTGTTCGAGGACCCCTTCCTTCCAGGTTGTCCCGACTCCTCCGGGAGCGGGGCCTTCGGGTCCTGGGAAGTCGATGCTCATGGCTTGCCCGCGTACCGTTACATCATCAACCACCAGGAGGACCCCCGAGCCTCCTACGTCACGAGTTGGGGAGAATCACGTGACCATTGGCATCAACTCGGCAACGATGCGATCACGGCCACGGCACACAACGAGGGATACATCCAACTGTGGGACTGGACGAGAGGGGGTAAATGCGTCAATCGGTACCAACCCTCCCGGAGGAATTTCTCCGGAGGCTTCCGCTTCCTGAAATCAGGGGAACACGTCTGGAATACGCTTTACCAGCCCGATGTTTTCCCAACCACGGAGCGCGTCTTTGGCATCGGCTACTTCCTGAAAGAGAGCGTCCATCAAGGCCTCCTGGTGCGAGAAAGGACCTACGTCCCCTTTGGGAGCGATTCGGTGGTCATCTCGGAGACAACGGTCCGGAACCAATCCTCCTCTCCCCAGGAGTTCATCCTGTACGAATACTGGGATTTCAACCTCTATGAACTCCTGATGGCGCCCATCATGACCGCCCCCATCGGAGCGATCTTCGAGGCCCTTCGCTGGGCCTTCAACACCCGGTTCGAGATCACCTCTTCCTATACCCCGGGCGATGCCCTGCTCCTGGCCACCCCAAGGTTGGCGCCCGGCCTGACAGCCCCACCGATCGAAGCGATTTCGGTGGAAGACTATTATCCCCGGCCCTGCTTCCTTGCTTCTCTTTCGGGCAACCCCGATTTCTACCACACCGACCAGGCAGCCTTTTTCGGTGAGGGGAGCCTGTCCCAACCGGACGCAATCGTTCGGGGAGACCCGTCCACCCTTCTCCCTCCGGCAACTTCCCCCGTGGACAGGGCCTGCCTCATCCTGGGCAAACGCCTGCGGCTCGACCCCGGAGAGACCGCCTTCGTGGCGTACGCCTTCGGGGTCGCACCCGAAACAGGGATTTCGTCCCTCTTGGAGAAGTACCGGGAAGACCCGGAAGCGAATTTCGTGAAGACGATCCAAGCCTGGTCACAGCAGCGGGCCGACTTCGTGACGGAGGGACCGGATTCCGAATGGCTCAGAAGGGAGGTGCTCTGGCACAGCTACTACCTTCCGAGCGGCTCATTCTACGAGGACTACTTCAGCGGGCCCATCGTGAATCAAGGGTCCGCCTACGCCTACATCCAGGGCATGAACGGCGCCCACCGGGACTTCGCGTTGTTTGCCATGCCCCTCGTGTACCTGCGCCCGGACCTGGCGCGGAGCATCCTTACCTACACCATGCGATCCCAGGACGCCCGAACAGGCAAGATCCCTTACGCACACCAGGGACACGGCTTCACCAGCGGCTTTCTGGTCCATGAAGAGTCGACGGATCTGGACCTCTTTTTTCTCCTCGCCATGGCCGAATACCTGGGCGCCACCCGGGACTTCGATTTCCTCGATGCTGTCGTTCCCTACTACCCGCTCTCGGCCGGAGCGGAGGCCCCTGTCTCTGAGCACATTGAGAAGGCCCTGGAGCACCTGCTGAACGAGGTCGGGACCGGCCCCCACGGCCTCATCCGGGCAGGTTCCGGGGATTGGAACGACGTGCTGATCGCCTTCTCGCCGAACCCGATCCAAACCATGATACGAGGCGAATCGAACCTGAACACGGCGATGGCCTGCTATCTCTTTCCACGCCTCGCCGAGCTGTTCCGGGAAGCTCTCCCCCTCTTGTCCGAACGGCTGGCCCTCTCGGGCGCCCGGTTCTGCGAAAATCTTCAATCAGAGTGGACAGGGGATTGGATGCGACGAGGCTACCTGGGGAACGGGTCGTACCTGGGTGAGGATCAACTCTTCCTGGATGCACAACCCTGGCCCCTGTTGGCAGGCCTTTGGGACGAGGATCAAACGGCCCGTGTCCTGGGAAACATCAGCGAGCTGCTCGTGGACCCCTCTCCGGCAGGCGCCCTCTGTCTGATGCCACCCAATGACCCCCCTTTCTTCGTGCCCGGCTCGGACACGAACGGGGGAACGTGGGCGGCCGTCGACAGCTGGCTCGCATGGGCGTGGTCCCTGTCAGCGCCTTCGAAGGCCTGGGATTTCTTCCTGAGGACCACCCTGCATCACAGGGCGGAAGCCTACCCGGACATCTGGTACGGCGTCTGGAGCGGTCCGGATTCCTACAACGCGTTCTATGCGGACCGTCCGGGTGAAACCTTCAACTGGAGCTTCACCCCCATGACCGACTTCCCGGTCATGAACATGAACCGACACAGCGGACCTCTCCTGGATGTGATTCGGTTCTGTGGAATCGACCCGGCAGGCCCTTCCATCCGGATTTCTCCAAGGCTCCCCTTCGCTCGGTTCTCCTTGAGGCTTCCCCTGATCGGGCTGGCCTATCTCCACGACCGTCACCGAGGCATCTACCGCCCCATCACAGAGAGGTCGTTCCGCTTCGAGGTGGCACTTCCGAGCGGGCTTTCCTGCGACGGGTTCCGACTCCTCTTGAACGGGAACGAGGCAGAGGCATCGTGCCGCGACGGGCACGTAGCGTTCGAGGCTGAGGGAAAGCCAGGCAGCACTATCCAGTGGGAAGTGGTCTCCTGCGAAGGCGGATGAAGCCCGCATATTGCACGAAACTTCGTCGCGAGAGCGGTGGACGGAGGCCGGCCTCACTTCGGGGCGCTGTTGTAGAGGCGATCCAACTCCCGCTTCTTCTCTATGTAGGATCTCTCGCCAATCGTTCCTTCGCGCCGGAGCTCTTCCAGGAACTGCAACCGCTCCTCGATTTCTGCCCGGCTCGGGGGCTCCGGTTCGGGAAGCGTGAAGTCCCCTTCAAACAGGGACTCGAGGTCGTCGACCATACCGGGCATGGCCTTCTCGATGATCACCGCATCGGCGACGCCCCATGGCCAGGAGAGGTCCAGCCGGATCCAGTTGGTGTAGGTATTCGACCCGAGGACGCCGGGCCCCGTCCCCTGTGCCAGAGACTGCCCGTCTCCGGCCACGAGGGTCCAACTCGTTCGCATGGGCGACCCCGTGGGATCCTCCCGGTTCGGTTCGAAGTTGTCTTCTTCTTCGCCGCCCATCTGTTCAAAAGCAAGATTTCGGAAGGCGATGTTCAGTTGGCCTCCCTTCCGGAACATGATGCCGTCGGTCAGGTACACGCGCCGGAAGATCTTCAAGGAACTCCGGGTATACACGAACGAGAAGTCCACTGCCTGGTCCAAGCTGGCTTGAGCGAAGGCGCTCTGAATGTGCTTGAGGAGCGCACCTCGCGGCAAGGCGGGGAAGGCCTCCTTCGATTCTCCGCCTCCGATCACCACCTTCCCCTTCCTGTAGAGGATGGATTCGAGCATGTCATCCAAGACCTCGATCTCCACATCATACGGATGATCATAGCTCCTCGGTACGGCCTCGCCGGACTTGTCCAGCCTCTCAATGAGCCGGACGTGGACCGTGTCACCACGAAAGATCTCCTCGTAACGGACCCTCGAACGGGCACATCCGCTCGCCACCACCAAAAGGACAAGGACCTGCCAGCACATGGCGCGATGTCGGTTCGGTCTATCCATCCCCTCTCTCCTGCCGGGCATTGAACTCCATGGTGACTCGAGCCGAATGTATCACGGCCCCATCCGGCAAGCAACCAGGGCCCCTTCTATCTTGCAATCTTGCCGTAAACTCTCTACAATCTTCGGCCAGGAAACCCTCTGAAAGCATCACCGACCATGGGCAAACGGATCCGGAAAACCGATTCAACGAGTCAACCCAAGAAGCAACGCAGAGACGCCGGGCCCCTCGAGAAGGCCGACCGGTGGGAAAGCAGGATCCTCCTGTATTTGGAGGCTGAAGACCCGAACCTGCTGGACAAGGAAGCGCAGAAGGTCTATCGCAAGATCGAAGGAACCGGGGCGAAGATTCAAGGGCCCGTGCCCCTGCCCGTAACACGGCTGCCGGAGAGCCAAACGACCCTTGACACGGATCGTGTTCACCGTCGACTCTTCCGGATCCTTTTCCCCACGGAGAAGACGGTTTCGTTGCTCGAGAAGCTCGCCCTG
>JAQYVQ010000183.1 GCA_030145435.1 Syntrophobacteria bacterium
GAACGGAAAGCCTGGTTTACCAGGGAGGTCATGGTGGACTACTTGCCCCGGGAGATCCTTCCCGGCGATCTCATCGCCGGGGGGCGGTTCAACATCCAGACCTCGATGTGCCTGACCAGGAAAGAATCCAAGGCGAGAGACCGCCTGATCTACGGCAAGAACGGCGTCAGGGCGAGGATGAAATCATTCCACGACCACGGCTACGGGAATGCGGGGGCCACAAGCGGACATCTCATACCGGGATACGAGCGGGCCCTCGAGATCGGCTGGAAGGGGATCCACGAGGACCTCGTTTCCCGGTACGAGGGTTTGAGCGGGCGGGAGAAGAAGGGCGAGAAGGGGGCCCAGTTGAAGGCCATGATGACGGCAGCGACCATGCCCCGTGATCTGGCAGCCAGGTACGCGGAAAAATGCAGGGAGTTGGCTGCGGCGGAAAAGGACCCGGCAAGAACGAAAGAGATGGAACAGGTGGCAGCCAACCTGGACCGGGTTCCCTGGGAGCCGGCACGGACCTTCTGGGAGGCGGTGCAGGCCCTCTGGCTCAATCACATGCTCGTCATGAGCGACGAGAACTACCCGGGGCCGGGAATCTCCTTCGGCAGGATCGACCAGTACCTGCTGCCCTACTGTGAGCGCTCCCTCGGGGAGGGCATGGACAGGGAATTCGGAAAAGAGATCCTGAAGTGCTTCTGGATACACTCCAACACCGCCTACGACGCGATGATCCGGGTGGGGGGCAACCAGGGGATCACCGCAGGCTTTGGCCAGTTGCTCACTCTGTCCGGCATGGGCCCGGGCGGCAAGGACATGACCAACGGCCTCACCGTTGCGATCCTCGAGGTCATCGACGAGATGAGCCCCATCCTGGAGCCTAAGCCGAACGTGAGATTGCACAGAAATTCGAGCGAGGAACTCCTGGACAAGATCGTCGACATGCTTGCCTCGAGCCAGGGCGCGCCCTTCCTGCTGAACTTCGACGAGCGGTCCATGGCCGGGATGATGCTCCAGGCGAAGAAGGCGGGTTGCACGCACCTGATCCATGAGGAGAACGTCCACGAATACGCCCCCGTGGGATGCCTGGAAAACACCATGGTGGGAAACGACCGGTCGGGTACGGTGGACAACAACCTGAACCTGCTCAAGGCGGTGGAACTCGCCCTGACCGGCGGGAAGGACCTGCTCGGCTTCGAAGACCCGATCACGGGCAAGAAAGAGGCTGTCAGCCAGGACGGGCCGAGCACGGGGGATCCTTCGAAGTTCACGGCCTGGGAGGAGTTCTGGAAGGCCTACACGATCCAAACGGAGTACATCGTGAAGAAGTGCGTGGGTCTGTACGAGCTGTCGGAATCGCTCCGGGCCCGTTTCGCCCCCACGCCCTACCTGTCCTGCCTGGTCAAGGGATGTGCCGAAAAGGGGTTGGACATCACCCGCGGTGGGGCGGAACTCTCCTTCACCACCCTGGAAGCGGTTACATTCGCTACGACCGTTGATTCGCTCCTCGCCGTCAAGTATCTGGTCTTCGACCAGGAGGCGTGTTCCATGGAGGAGTTGGTGACAGCGCTCAGGGCGAACTGGGCGGGCCATGAATCCCTGCAGGCCAAGGCCAAGTTCAAGGCGCCCAAGTACGGCCGGGACGACGACGAGTCGGACGAGATGGCCCGGGTGGTGATGGACCTCTGGTGTGAGGAGGCCTGGAAGCACAAGACCGAATCGACACACCGCCAGTTCCGGCCGGGCATGTTGAGCTGGAACTACTGGGTGGGCGATGGATTTATCCTGCCCGCCAGCCCGGACGGAAGGCCCAAGGGACAGTTTCTGTCGAATGCCATCTGTCCTTCGAACGGGGCAGACATCAAAGGGCCGACGGCTAACGTGAACTCCGTGGGCAAGGCCCTGGGGGGAAAGGTCTATGACGGCCAGGGAGATTGGGGCGATTATCTGAACCTTCTCCCGAACGGCGCCAGCCACACCATGACCTTCAACCCTTCCATTCTGAGGGACCCGGAGCACCGAAAGAAATTCAAGGCCTTTCTGCGAGGTTATGTCGAGAACGGGGGTACGGCCCTGCAGATCAACCTGCTCGACCCGGACCTTCTGCGGACGGCACAGAAGAAGCCGAAGGACTACCGGCACCTGCTCGTCCGGGTGACCGGGTACAATGCCTACTTCACGAGCATCGGCAAAGAGTTGCAGGACGAAGTCATCGCGAGGATCAGCCACGAGAAGATGTAGGGAATTGCTGTTAGCTATGAGCTAAAAGCTAACAGCCGGATTAGAAAGGATGCAAGGGGGTGAGGTGTGAAGAAGTACGACCGATTCGAATCCGGCGACATGGGGGCCTTTGAGGCCGAAGCAAAGGTGGGGCTCCTCGCCACGGTGAACCCGGAGGGACTCCCCCACATTTCGCTCATCGCGTCTATGCAGGCAAAGGAGCCGACCCAGCTCATCTGGGGGCAGTTCTCAGAGGGCCGAAGCAAGGTGCATGTGAAGGAGAACCCTCATGTGGGGTTTCTGATCATGACCCTGGACAGGAACCTGTGGCGGGGCAAGGCCCTCTGGACGCACGGTGAGACCGAAGGCGAAGACTACGAGATGTACAACCAGAAACCCATGTTTCGGTACAACGCCTACTTCGGTATCCACACCGTCCATTTCATGGACCTCGTCGAGACCTATGGCAAGGAAGGTCTCCCCCTCCGACGCATAGTCATGGCCTCTCTGGCCACCAAGGCCGCAAAGGAGGGAGCGAAATCACCGGGGGTCGAGCGCATCCTCAAGCCCTGGGCCGAAGGCCTGTTCAATCGGCTGGATACTCTGAAATTCATCGGGTACGTGGACGAGGAAGGCTTTCCCACGATCGTTCCGGTCATCCAATGCCAGGCCGCCGGATCGAGAAGGCTGGCCTTCTCGCCCCTCGCCTACGGGGACGAGCTGGCCCCGATCAAGCAGGGAATGCAGGTCGCGGTCTTCGGCATGTCCATGCAGATGGAAGACGTCCTCGTGAGGGGGACTTTCCTGGGCTACGATCGGGTGCGCCTCCAGCGGCTCGGCGTCGTCGAGTTGGACTGGGTCTACAATTCCATGCCCCCCACCCCAGGGCAGATCTATCCTCCCGTGGAGCTCAAGCCCGTCGTAAACTTCTAGCCCCCTACAAGGTCGCCCATCCCCTCCTCGCGTGCCCGTGCCCGTGCCCGAACAAACAAGGACAACCACGCATTTGCCCGTAGGCCCCATCGCCCGAATTTCTGCGCAAGCCATCCGTTTCCTTCCTGCGCCTGGCTTTCCCGTATTGCCAACTCGGAACGCCCGGCCCGGTACGTGCATCTTCCCTATATAAGGAAGTGCCATAGGTCGGCGCCCACGAGAGGAGAGGGAATGAAATCAGGAGAGGATCACCGGATGAGGAACAAGGGGCTTATCGCGGTCGCTTGCGCTGTGGTGCTGTTGTCTTTCCCTCTCCTCCAGGCCTCGTGCAAAGGAAGGGCCAAACAGGGGACGGCCGAGAAACCGGCTGCCTTTGAGTCTGAGCCCGGAAACAGGGAGACCACTCACGAGAAGCCCAACCACAACCGCTTGATCAACGAGAAGAGCCCTTATCTTCTCCAGCACGCCGACAACCCGGTGGACTGGTATCCGTGGGGCGAAGAGGCGTTCGAGAAGGCGAGACGGGAGGACAAGCCGATCTTCCTTTCGATCGGTTACTCCACTTGCCACTGGTGCCACGTGATGGCCCACGAGTCGTTCGAAGACCCGGCGGTCGGTCGAAGGATGAACGAGGTCTTCGTGTCCATCAAGGTGGATCGTGAGGAGCGGCCGGACATAGACAACATCTACATGACCGTCTGTCAGATGATGACGGGCCAGGGGGGCTGGCCCCTGACCGTCATCCTGACGCCGGAGAAGAAGCCCTTCTTTGCCGGCACCTACTTCCCGAGGGAGGCCCGGTTCGGGAGGAGTGGGATTCTGGAGTTGATCGCGCGCATAGAAGAGGCGTGGAAGACCCGCAGGGAAGACACCCTGAAGTCCGCCGAGGAGATCACGGCGGCCCTTCAGCGGGTGTCGCGGAACGAGCCCGGGGAGGATCTCGGAGGTGAGACCCTGGGGAAGGCCTATCAGGGGCTTTCGGACCAGTTTGACGAGAGATACGGTGGGTTCGGCGCCGCGCCCAAGTTCCCAGAGCCCTCAAATCTGCTCTTCTTGCTGCGGTACTGGAAGCGCACGGGTACGGAAAAGGCGCTCCGGATGGTGGAGGAGACGCTTCAGGCCATGCGGCAGGGGGGCATCTACGATCAGGTGGGCTACGGGTTTCACCGTTACGCGACCGATGCCCGATGGACCGTACCTCACTTCGAGAAGATGCTTTACGACCAGGCCCAGCTTGCCATGGCCTACACCGAAGCGTACCAGGCCACGGGCGGGCAGGAGTACGCCCGCACGGCAAGAGAGATCTTCACCTATGTACTGAGGGACATGAGGTCACCGGAGGGTGGCTTCTACGCTGCCGAGGATGCGGACAGCGAGGGGGAGGAAGGGAAGTTCTACCTCTGGAGGTGGGACGAGGTAGGACGGGTCCTTGGCGAAGGGGAGGCGGATCTGTTCTGCTCCGTCTTCTCCATGGAGAGCGCCGGGAATTTCGTCGAGAGGGCGGAAGGCTCGAAGCTCACGCAGAGGTGGCCCGGATCCTACGGGAAGAACATCCTCTATCTGAGTTCATCCCTGGACGAAATCGCGGAGGAGCGGGGCGTTTCCGAGGAGTCGCTTCGGAGTCGCATCGACCGTGCGAGACAGAAACTCCTCGAGGAAAGATCCACCAGGATTCATCCCCACAGGGACGACAAAATCCTGGCCGACTGGAACGGGTTGATGATCGCCGCCCTGGCCAAGGCGGCCCGCGCCCTGGATGAGCCTGCGTTCGCAAAGGCCGCGAAAGAGGCGGCGGCGTTCGTTCTCGAGAAGATGCGGGACGGGCAGGGACGGCTCCTGCACCGTCACCGGGAGGGGGAGGCCGCCATTCCCGCCATGCTGACCGATTACGCCTTCATGGCCTGGGGAATGATCGAGCTCTATGAGGCGACCTTCGAGACCCGATACCTGCGGTCCGCCCTGTCCCTGACAGAGGATATGCAGGAGCACTTCTGGGACGAGGAAGCGGGTGGGTTTTTCCTGGTGCCCGACGACGGAGAGCGCCAGATCGTTCGGCGAAAAAGGATACACGACACTGCCCTTCCGAGCGGGAACTCGGTGGCCGCATTGAACCTGCTTCGTCTCGGCCGCATGACAGGCTCAACAGAGTTCGAGAAAAATGCGCACCGGACCGTGCGCGCCTTTTCTCAGTCGATTCAGGAGTACCCCTCAGCCTTCTCTCACATGATGAGCGCCCTGAGCTTCGGCATGGGGCCGAACCATGAGGTGATCATCGTGGGTGATTCCAGGGCAAGAGACACGAAAGAGATGGTCAAAGCCCTGGGCAAGGCTTACGCGCCGAACATGGTTGTCCTGCTGAAGCCGACCGAGAAGCCCCCCCCCGAGATCGTCGAACTGGCGCCGTACATGGAGCACCCGTACAGCTTCGAGGGAAGAGCCACCGCCTATGTGTGCACGAACCACCTGTGCAAGAGGCCCACGACCGACATCCGCGAAATGCTCCAGTTGATGCAGACCGTCCCTGACACCTCGGCTCCACGAGCATCTGCCCCGTAATAGCACAAAAGATCATGGTCTTGCGGAGCCATGACCGTCAGGTTTGATTGTCCGGCTTTTGGGCGCAATAGGAATTGAAAAAACCGTAGGCCCGGGTTTCCAGGACCTCCAGCCCCGCGTCCATCATCCCGGTTTCGAATTCGGCGTAGGAAAACCCGGCTTCGGGCACGTGCCAGTGGAACAGCCGGTCGATCATCTTCGTCGAAGCCTTTTGGAGTTCTTCGATAAAGAGGCTGCCGCCGGGGGCCAGCACCCGTTCGATCTCCGAAAGCACGGTTTTCCACGCAGGGATGTGGTGCAGGATCCCGAAGACGACCACATAGTCGGTGCTTGCGTCTTCGAAGGCCGACAGGTCGGTGGCGTCCATGACAGCGAATTCGGTGTTCGGCAGGTCGATTCCCTTTGTGCGTTCGATTTGCTCGGGCATGAGATCGATGCCGACATAGCTTGCGGGCTTGATCGTCGAGAGCAACCGTGCACCGTAGCCCGAGCCGCAGCCGATTTCAAGGATCCGCTTGCCGGGCCGGGTGAGGCCCATCTCCTGAAAGAGTCGGAACTCGAACCGCTTCTGTATGCACCTGCGGACGGGATTGTTCATAGCCCAGAATTCCAGTGTTGTCAGCCGCATGTTTATTCTCCTTGTTCACTATGGATTGCAGCTTCGGGCATGCCGACACCGTTTTTCGGGAACCTGCCGACGCCAGGCGCAAAGCGCCCAACCTGCTGCGCGTAGGCGATGTACTTTTCCCCGTGCAATTCCACAAGGTGCTTTTCCTCGAACCGGGTCTGTACGGCAATGAGGACGATGGTGACGGATGCAAAGAGGATCGACCAAACCGCAGGGGCGATGAGTACCGCACCCATCAGGGTGAAGATCATGCCGGAGAAGATGGGATTGCGACTCAAGGCGAAGAGCCCGTTGGCGACCAGTTCGGTGGGTCGCTCGTCGATGCCGATGCGCCACGCTGTGCCCATCTGGCCTTGAGCCACCACGGTGATCACGGTGCCGCATGCGATGAAGAGCCAACCCAGGCCCGCCACCCAGTCCGGCGCGCCCCAGATGCCGATGGCCGGGGGGTCGAGCCGCCAGTAGAGGATTGCCCATACCATCAGGGCGATGAGAAAAGCTCCGAAAAGCAGGCCCATTGCCCGGGCGATGGGATTTTCTTCCCGGTGGAAAACCAAGGGCCATATGCGGTGTTTGCGCCAGACACGAAGGGTCGGCAGCACCAAGGCGATCAAGAAATAGGCTGCGATGGCGGTAGGGAATTCGATTCGGTCCATCCTGAGGTTTCCTTTCTTAGGCAAGACATGCTATTAAATATGAGCAATTACTCGTAATTTGGCAACTCGCATTCAAAAGGGCAGAGAAGTGGCCCGCAAGAAACGAATTAATCCAAGAAAATCGCCTGCTCAGGAACGCTCGCGGTTCACTGTGGAGCAGATTATCCAGGCCGCTACTCAGGTTTTTGCCGAATGGGGATACGCCGGGGCGACCACCAACCACATCGCCGAGCGGGCAGGGGTCTCCATCGGGTCCCTGTACCAGTACTTCCCCAACAAGGAAGCGATCCTGGTGACCCTCGCAAAGCGTCACGTCGAGATCGCAGGAAACCTGCTCATGGGCCTCGTGGCCGAGCGCAATCTGATTGAAACCGACCTTACCGAGGTCTTGCGCCCTTTTATCCAAGCAACACTGGAACTGCACACCGGCAATCCCAGGCTCAACTATGTGATATTGTCCGAGGCGGTCTGGTCGGCGGAGGCGATGGAGCAGGTGCACGCGCTGGAGGATCAGTTCATCGACCAACTTGCGCTGACGCTCGACACCCACCGCCAAGTGTCGGTGAAGAACAGCCGCCACGCCGCGTACATAGTGGTACATGCGATCAAGAACCTGGCCCATGAGTTCGTGATTCACCCGCCTGCGGGAATGAGCGAAGAGGCGTTTGTGGAGGAGATGGTGGCGCTTGTGGGGGGCTACCTCAATCGATAGCTTGCTTTGTTTCGTTTTTGTTTTATTCTTGTTTCGTTTTCATGTTGACATCAATCGACACCACTGATAAAGTGAATAGATCCTATCAGGCAGTGAATACTATACCAGCTTCAGTGTTCATGGATTCGACCGGACAGAATGAATCGCCTTCAGAACATTCCTGCATCCCGTATACTTCTTTCGCGGCAAAGAAAACCCTATACAAAATTCGAAAGCAACCCGTGACATGAGCAGGATAAAGCTTCTTTATATTGTATGGTTCGGTTGTGTCGTGGCCCTTGTTATGGTGTCCCGTGATAACGGTACGGAGGTGGCCACTTTCTTTGGTATCGCCGAGACAAGGGAGATTGTTGTCAATGCGGAAAAAGCGGTTGAAGTAAGAAAGATCCATGTGGTTCCGGGGCAACTGATCAATACCGGTCAACTGCTTGTAGCCCTCGACCGGCCGGAGCTGACCCACAGGATCAACGAGATTTCCAACCAGATCGACAAGCTGAAGGCCCAGCAGCTCGTGAACGCAGCAGATATTCAGGCCCGGATCAACGAACTGGAAGCGCAACAAAAGGCAACGGTCGCTGATCTCCGGAACAAGATTGCCCAACTGGACAACAAGCAACAAATCAACAAAGGTCTGACCGCCAATCTGAGAAGTATTCAACAGAATGATGACACAACAGCGCAGAAGGGGATCAAGAGTCCCCTCCAGGTACAGGCCGAAAGCCTTGAGAAGGAACTTGAACTGGGGACCCATCTTACACAGCTCAAGATCAAGACACTCAAAGAGACGTTGAACTCATCGAAGACGGCTGGTTCCATTCAACGGAAGGGCCTGGAGGAGGAACTGAGTCTCCTTCATGCAGAAAAGAAAGACCTTCTGAAACATTCACCCATCACGGGTGTCATCGGCTCAGTGAACTTCAAGCAGGGAGAAAGGGTATCTCCCTTTGACCCTATTCTGACGGTGCACAGCCGTTCTCCGGCCTATGTGGAGGGGTATATTCACGAAAACGTATACAGTCGCATTTCAGTGAAGGACAAGGTGAGGGTCGTATCCATGGCCAATAAGAGCGCAACCACCATCGGCGAGGTGGTCGGAGTGGGCGCCAGGATAGTGGAATACCCGTTACGACTTCGGAAGCGGCCGGATATTCAGATGTGGGGCCGGGAAGTTCAGATCCTGATTCCGCCGGAAAACCGATTTCTTCTGGGCGAAAAGCTCATCATTACTCCGGTGGAATTGAGGGACCGTCCCACCGGTTTCAGGATTCCAGATGCCCTTTCAATCAACCGCAAGCCGAGTCAAGGTGAAACAAGCGAGGGCAAGGGCCCCTGAGCTCGACGACGAACCGCTCAACAAAGATGAGGAGACTTCTATGAAAAGGATGGTGGTTTTTCTTTGTTTGATTCTCGCTGCGAGTTCCGTTTCATGGGCGGAAGGGGTTTCCGTGACCGAATTCCTTTCAAGCGCGGCTCAAGATCCCACACTGCACTTCCAGAACGAAAAGGTTAGTTTCCTGGAAGGATCCAGGCCGAATACCCCGCTTATCCGGGAAGTCGAATTCCGGGCCAGAATTGATGAGTTTAGCGAAAGTCAACAAAGGTATGGTGTACGATTTTCTCCGACCGGTTGGGGGGAGACGCGAAATGGCAGGAGAGTCTACAAGGCTCGCCTGGAATACAATGAGGCGCAGCTTGAACTGCTACTGAACAAGGCCCTGAAACGAAGATACCGGGTGTTGATTGATTTTACGAGGACCCAGGACCTTCTGGACCTGAACCGAAAAATGATGGAGGTTGCCGAAGATCGCCTGGATATCAAGCGGAAGAGCATCAACGATCTTGATTCTGATCCTACAGCATTGGTTGCGGCCGAAGACGATATCATCCAATTGCAGCTCGATATCATCGATTTCGAAAACTCCGTCCGCGATCTCGAAGATGAAATCAAGACCGCTATGGGTGCGGACGGGCCTGTTTCGTTGGAACCGGTCGACCTGATCGACATCGATGCAATCAAGCAGGCGATCGAGAATTTCAGCCACCCACCGGAGGAGGAGAACATTCATATCCGACGGGCTCATTTGAGCACTGAGCTTGCCGAGAACCGCTATAATTTGGAAAAGGCCGAAAACAGGCGTTACCTGAGTTTCTTTCAATTTGATTATGAGATGGACGAGCGCCGTGATTTTGAAGAAGCCATGATCTTGAGATTCGGCATCATGCTTCCTATCGTCAATCCGAACCGCCTCGATATAGACCGAAGGAAACTCACAAGCCTCAAGGAAAAAAGCGATTTTGAAAACTTGAGAAGGGAAATTGCAGGGGACATTAGTTTCTTTCTGAGGGATCTGGAACGCTCCATAAAACAGTATGACATCTTACTGGGAAGAAAGGCGGCCAGCAACGCGGAATCGTCCCTCGAGGTCTTTCAGCGAATCGAAGGGACCAATCCGCTCAAACTTCTCAAGATGAAGAAGAGCATGCTGAAAACCGAAGTTGCCATTACAAAGATGAAACGCCGGATCCTCCGAAAATACGTCAACCTCCTGGATGTGTCCGGCAAACTGTTTCTGAAGCCTCTAAGGAATCATTTGTCGACAAACCTGGAGCCACTGGACTTATGAAGATCAGCCAATCGATAGAATCGTTGCGTCTGCTCGAGCGATTGGAGCTGAAATTTCATATCCCGGAAACGATGGTTGAGCCCATATCGGACTTTGCTTCCGTCTATTGTTCGCCGGACAGATATTCCCGGGATGCAGAAGGAGGGGTCTATACGGTCAACAGTCTCTATTTTGATTCTCCCAATTATTTGTTTCTCCGCAGGCGCCTGGATGGTTCTGCCAATCGAGTGAACATGCGGGTTCGGTCATACGGCGACACCGGCGAGTTGCCCTTCTTTCTGGAAATCAAGCAGAAGAAGGTTCGGATTGTTCGAAAATTCCGGGTGAGGGTTCAGGATTCCACCTGGCACCATGTTCTGGAAGAGCCCGGTGCCGAGGCGCTTCGGGATTCGCATATTGAAGGCCCAAGGAACCATTTGGATCTGTTTCTGCGTTTGGCCCAGACCTATCAAGCCGAACCGAAGGTTCTCTTGCAGTATAAACGGAGGGCCTATGTGTCTCAGGTCGATGACTATGCCCGGGTGACCTTTGACACCGACCTGAAATACTGCCCGCCTACCGGCTATCGTCCGTGCGCGGAGGCGGCCTCTCTGATTCCATGTGATCATGCCGCAGTGTTTGATCCGGGCTGCAGCGTCATATTGGAGCTGAAATGCTATGCTTCACAGGTGCCGCTATGGATGGTCGACCTTATCCGTGGATTCGATCTTCTGCGAAGAAGGTTTTCCAAGTACGTAACCGCTGTTCGTGAAGTCCTTCAACAGTACAAACCCGGTTCAGTCGGAAGGCAGCATACCGTCCGTATTGGATAGAGGAAATGGGCGCTGCATGATCTTGTGTCAGAACAAAAACCAGGATTTTACGTCAAATCAAGAAGAACAAAGAACCTTAGAAGTAGAAACATAGGTAAGTCTTTCATTGTTCCCGGATTGCATCATAAGGAGGTGCACCATGAAGAAGAGGCTGTTTTGGGGCCCGGTCCTATTGTCGTTGTTTGTACTGAGCGCCTGCGATCTCCCTCCCGAGGGTGATGGCAATGCCCCAACCGACTATAGCGGCTATGAAGCACTCTTTTCCAAAAAGACCCTTCATGAGATTGAGATCGTCATCTCCCAGGAAGAGTGGGACGGGCATATTCAGGACATGAAGGACTATGCAGAGAACGATACTATGGGATTGGGACGGACCGGAAAGTATCGGAAGGCGACGTTTGTGTATCGTGGGCCGGCAGGGGATCGAGCCATCCAGGCGGTCGGGTTCCGGACAAAAGGCAATGCCTCACGCACGATTCCCCAGGATATCGATGATGAAACCGGAGAGCACGGGGCCCTTCACCGGGCACATTTCAAGGTGAAGTTCAATGAATCCTTTAATCTCGTGGAAGGGACCGCTGCATACCAAGAAAGGGATGACAGACGATTTTGCCAATTGCGAAAACTCGATTTTCGGATGAATGCTTTTGATCCCCCCTGGTGGGATGAGTCTCAAGTTCGGGAGATCTATAGCTTTGATCTGCTAACCCGAGCCGGTGTGACAGCGCCCAGAACCGGTTCAGCAAAGCTGTACATCTCCATTGTAGGGGTTCGTAACTATTTCGGCATCTATACCATGATCGAGCCGGTGGACAAATCCTTCCTAACCACACGTTTCGGTCGGGATGGGAATGACGGAAACC
>JAQYVQ010000233.1 GCA_030145435.1 Syntrophobacteria bacterium
GAACGGGACGGCAAGAAGAAACGCCCCCTGCCCGGGAAAAAAGTCGTCGAATACACGCCACGAAAGAAGCGGGACTATACGGCGGATTTGGACGCGGACAGGGATCCCACGAGAAGAAGGTTCGATGCGCGCAGAGAGAAGCGGGGTCCGAAACGGGCTGCCATGAAGCCCTCTCTTACCGTTCCAAAGCCGATCAAGCGCAAGATCCGGATGGCGGGCGAGATCACGGTCGGAGAACTTGCGAAACGACTGAGCGTGAAGGCCGCAGAGATCATCAAGAGGCTCATGGAGAACCAGATTGTGGCCAACATCAATCAGTCCATTGACTATGATACGGCCATTTTGATTGCTCAAGACTACGAGTACGAGGTGGAAAACACGGCGCAGGAGGAGTCACATCTGTTGCCCGAGGAGGGCGATCGGTCCGGGGGGAAGGTCTTGCGGCCTCCTGTCGTGACGATCATGGGGCACGTCAACCACGGCAAGACCCGGCTTCTGGATACGATTCGCAAGACGAACGTCATGGAGAAAGAGGCGGGTGGCATCACGCAGCACATAGGTGCGTACAAGGTGAACCTGGGGGAGAAGACGATTGTCTTCCTGGACACGCCCGGTCACGAGGCATTCACCAAAATGAGGGCCCGTGGGGCGCAGATGACGGACATCGTCGTATTGGTCGTGGCTGGGGATGACGGCGTCATGCCCCAAACCGTCGAGGCCATCGACCATGCGAAGGCTGCAAAGGTGCCGATCATCGTTGCGATCAACAAAATCGACCTGCCGAACGTCAACCTGGACAAGGTCAAGCAGGGACTCTCGGAACATGGCCTGAACTCGGAGGAGTGGGGAGGGGATACCCTTTTTGCCAGTATCTCCGCGAAGGAAGGCCTGGGGATCCAGGAACTCCTGGAAATCATCCTGCTCCAGGCGGAGATGCAGGAACTCAAGAGCGACCCGAGCCGGGAGGCGAAGGGCCTGATCATTGAAGCACGCATCGATCGAACTCTCGGGACCGTGGCGACAGTGCTCGTTCGGGACGGCACCCTCCGTGCGGGAGACCCGTTCGTGACGGGGCTCTATCACGGGAAGGTGAGAGCCCTCATCGACGACCGAGGTTCCCGGGTGGAAGAGGCGGGGCCGTCGATTCCGGTTGAAGTCCTGGGATGTTCCGGTGTGCCGGAGGCGGGAGATCCCTTCTTCGTCGTGGCGGATGAGAAGAAGGCAAAAGCGCTGAGTGCCATGCGCATGGAGAAGAGCCGGCAGGCGGGCGTGGTCGCCCAGACCAAGATGTCCCTGGAGGACCTGTACGAGAGGATCCGTCAGGACGAAATCGAAGAGCTCAACCTTATTCTGAAGGCGGATGTACAGGGCTCCGCCGAGGCATTGGCCGAGTCGCTGGAACGGCTGACTAACGAGGAAGTCAGAATCAAGGTGTTGCACAGCGGTGTGGGTGGGGTCACGGAGACGGATGTCATGCTCGCTTCCGCATCGAGTGCCCTGATCATCGGGTTCAACGTTCGGGCAGAGACCAAGGCGATGAGCGTCGCGGAGCAGGAAAAGGTCGACATCCGTTTCTATACCGTCATCTACGATGCCGTCTCGGATGTGGAAGATGCGATTCTCGGCATGTTGAAACCCGTGTACAAGGAGGTCCTTCTGGGGCATGCGGAGATCCGGGACACGTTCAACATGCAGCGGGTGGGCACGATTGCCGGAAGCTACATCGTAGACGGGAAGATGGAAAGAAACGCCAGGGTTCGGTTGCTTCGCGACAGTGTGGTCGTCCATGACGGAAGAATCGCCAGCCTGAGACGCTTCAAGGAAGACGTGAAGGAAGTCATGGCCGGCTACGAGTGTGGAATCCGTATGGAGAACTACAATGACGTGAAGATGGGCGATGTTCTCGAATCGTATACCCTCGAACAGGTCGCCCCGCGCGTCCCCGAGAGGTCGCCGGAAAAACGACCTACCTGAACCCGTGTTGGGTCGGTAACAGTGAGGGACTCCCCTCCATGGTGGTGGGCATCATCAAACTCGAGCTTCGGATCCCGGGAAGCAGGTCGTTGAAGGCAAAGCGGAGTGTGGTCAAGAAAGTAATCGAAAGGACGCGATCGCGCTTCAACGTGTCCGTTGCCGAAGTGGACAAGCAGGACGTCTATAGCCTGGCCGTGATCGGTTGCGCCATGGCGGGGTCGGATCAGCGGTACGTAAACGGAGCACTTGACAAAATCCTGGATTTCGTCGAAGGGATTGCCGTTGCGGATATCCTTTCGGAAACGGTCGAAATCATCAACCTCTAGCGGTCTTCGCCTTCTCTGCCCTCCTCAGTGAAACGGGATTCCATGAGGCGAAGCAAGAAGCGCCATGGGGAGTTCCCGCAGGTCAGACAGAGTGGGCGGTCAGTTGCGCGAGGAAATTTCCCGGGCGGTCCAGCGCGTCGTGAAAGATCCGCGGGTCCGTGGGGTGACCGTTATCGACGTGGAATTGACCAGCGATCTCCGGTACGCGCGTGTCTACTACAGTTTGATCGGTGAGGACCAGCGACGGGAAGAGGTGCACGAGGGGTTGCAGAGCGCCAGGGGCGTGATCAGGAGGGAAGTGGGTCGAAATTTGCAGTTGCGCTATGTTCCGGACATCGAGTTCTTCTTCGATGATTCCCTCGGACACGCCGACCATATTGAGGGGCTCCTTCGACAGATTAGAGATTCAGAGACGTAGATGTTTAGCGCGTACAGGGGGAATGCCCTTTTGAAGGATCGGGCCCAGGGGCATGCGGCGGGCGTATATTTGGTGGACAAGCCTGCCGGCATTACGTCCCTCGATGTTGTTCGAAGGCTGAAGAAGTTGGTTTCTTCCGTTCGTATGGGACACACGGGGACGCTCGATCCTCTGGCCACGGGCGTGTTGGCGGTGTGCGTCGGAGAGGCCACAAAACTCGTTCCCTACATGCGACTGGAACCGAAGAAGTACCAGGGCAATTTGCAGCTCGGCCTGGTAACGGACAGTTGGGATATCACGGGCAAGGTCGTTGAAAGCAACGATGCACCGTTTTTTTCGGGAGAGCGCTTGGAACAGGCGTTCGGTGAACTGGAAGGGCTTCAATACCTGGAGCCTCCCGTCTTCTCGGCGATCAAGCACAAAGGGCGGCCCCTGTACACATACGCGAGGAAAGGCGTGTTTGTCGACACACCTCCTCGGGAGACCTTTATCGAAGAATTTCGCCTGCTGATGAGGGAAGGGGATCTTCTCGCGTTCGAGCTGACCTGTGGCCGTGGTACCTACGTGCGTGCGATCGTCCATGAGATGGGCAAACGGCTTGGCTGCGGAGCGTGCCTCCGATCTCTCCGGAGAATTCAGTGTGGGCGGTTCAAGATCGAAGATGCCCTCTCCCTCGAAGAGTTGGAGGCCTTCATCGAGACCAGGAGGCAGGATGAGGTGCTGCTCCCGCCGGCGGATGTCCTGGACCACTTGGATGCTTACGAAGTCGAAGGGCAGAGCGAAAGAAAGGTTAGTCACGGAGGTCCGCTGCGGGATGCGGACGTGGGTTGCGGAGATACGTTGCGGGGACGTCTCGGAGAGAGGTTCCGCATCATGATCGGAGGAGAGCTCGCTGCCGTTGCGGAGGCAAGGAGCGATTCCCAGGGGGTTTTTCTCCAGCCGGTCCGGGTCCTTCTCTGCGCCGCCTAGCGAAGGGCGAGGAGACGGGGGAACGAACAAACCATTGGCCGATTGAAGGGCTCTTATCTTTTCGAATAGAAACACGCAGGAGGAACCCATGAGCATTGAGCCAGCGAAAACGCAGGAGATTCTGCAAAAGTACAGGCGGCACGACGCGGACACCGGATCTCCCGAGGTGCAGATCGCTTTGCTGACCGAGCGAATCGTCAACCTGACGGAGCACTTCAAGACGCACAAGAAGGATCATCACTCGCGCCGCGGCCTTCTCCATCTTGTGAGCTTGCGCAGGCGGTTACAGACCTACCTGAAGCGAGAGGACGCCGATCGCTACAAGAAGCTCATCGAGCAACTGGGTCTGCGGAAGTAGCTCTACAAGCAAGTGGCGAGTGGCAAGTGGCGGGTGGCAACCGTAAGTTTTTGGGGCTTGCTTCCTGACTCGTGACCCCTGATCCCTGACACCTGAAAGAGGAAGCCTATGGTACAAGCGAGTCGGCTGCGAAACGGTGTGCGGATCCTGACGGAAACCATCCCGCACGCCATCTCGGTATCTGCGGGTATTTGGATCCTTCGCGGGGCCCGGAGCGAGCCTTCCGAATGGAACGGGATCACCCATTTTGTGGAGCACCTCCTCTTCAAGGGCACCGAGACTCGTACGGCACTGGACATCTCGAGGGAAATCGAGTCCGTGGGCGGCTCGTTGAACGCCTTCACGGGGAAGGAGTTCACCTGTCTCCATGCCAGGGCCCTGCACCAACAGATGCCTCTGATCATGGAGCTGCTCGCCGACATCTTTCTTCGTTCCAACCTGCCCGAAGAAGAGATCGAGCGGGAGAGACAGGTCATTCTTCAAGAGATCAACATGGTGGACGACTCACCCGAAGAGCTGATTCACGAGCTGTTTGCGGGTGCCTATTGGCGGGGTCACCCGCTTGGCAGGTCGACCCTGGGGACCAAAGAGATCATCGGTCATCTGGATCGGAAGAGCTTGATCGACTACATGCGACTTCTGCAGGATCCGGAGCGGGTCCTGCTGACCGTTTCCGGAAAAGTCGATCATGATGAAGTGGTAGAGGCCGCAGAGAAGTGGCTCGATTTCCCGGCAAACGGTACAGGGAACCCTGCCCTGGAGAAGCCCAGCCCGCACCGCGGTCTTCATCTTCACCTGAAAGATTTGGGACAAGCCCATATCTGCCTCGGGACGTTGGGATATCCTTACTCCCATCCGCAGAGGTATGGATATCATGTGCTGAACACCCTGCTGGGAGGGGGGATGAGCTCCCGCCTTTTCCAGGAAATAAGAGAGAAGCGCGGGCTTGCCTACGCGGTCTACTCCTTCCAGGCTTCCTACCTGGATGCCGGAATGCTCGGGGTGTATGTGGGAACCGGGAGGGAGGCCGTCACGGAGGTGGTGGAACTGCTCGCAGAGAACTTCTCCCGATTAAAGGGGGAGGAAGTTGCGGAGGATGAAATCCGGACCGCAAAGGAGCAACTGAAGGGCAATCTCCTCCTGAGTACGGAAAGCACCGGCAGCCGAATGAGTAAGCTCGCCATGAACGAGATCTATTTCGGCAAACAACTGGACCTGGATGAAGTGATCGAAGAAATCGAACGAGTGAGCGCGGCCGATGTGAGAGCCATCTCCGAGGAGCTGTTTCGTCCCGAGTACATGGGCCTGACGGTGCTGGGGGACATCGACCGCGACGCGCTGGCTTCGATCAACATGGACTGTTAACTCAGACCGAAGAGGAGCAGACCGCCCGATGATCCCTCGGTACAGCCGACCGGAAATGGAGCGAATCTGGGAGCTGGAGAACAAGTATGGGATCTGGCTTCGGATCGAGAAGCTTGCTTGCGAGGCTTATGCAGAGCTCGGACAGATTCCCGCGAAATCCCTGGAAGCGATCCAGAAGGGCTCTCTTTCCCTGGAACGCATGGAAGAACTGGAGGAGATCACCCAGCACGATGTGATCGCCTTCCTTACGGCGGTCGGGGAGACGATCGGAGAAGACGCACGGTTCGTTCATCTGGGGATGACTTCATCGGACGTCCTGGATACGGGACTGGCCGTGCAACTTCGGGATGCGGCCGACCTGATCCTGGAGGGAGTGGACGCGTTACTCGCAGAGATCAAGAAGAAGGCCCTGGAACACAAGGACACCCTGATGATCGGCCGTACGCACGGCGTGCACGCTGAGCCGATCACCTTTGGGCTGAAGATGGCGGTCTGGTACGAAGAGACCCGGAGGAGCCGGACCCGTCTGCGCGGAGCCAGGGAGATGATCGCCGTGGGAAAGCTCTCCGGTGCCGTCGGGACCTACGCGACCCTTCCCCCTGAGGTCGAGTCCTACGTGTGTGAGAAACTCGGACTTCAGGCGGCTCGGATTTCCACACAGATCGTCCAGCGTGACCGGCACGCCGAGTTCTTTACCGCCCTTGCCATCCTGGCGTCTTCCCTGGAGAAATTTGCCTTGGAGATCCGTCACCTCCAGCGAACCGAGGTGCGCGAGGTGGGGGAATTCTTCGCAAAGGGCCAGAAGGGCTCCTCTGCGATGCCCCACAAGCGAAACCCGATCGGATCGGAAAACCTCTGCGGACTCGCCCGCATGGTACGTTCCTATGCGCTTGCGGCGCTGGAAAACATCCCTCTCTGGCATGAGAGAGACATCAGCCACTCTTCGGTGGAAAGGGTGATTGCCCCGGACAGCACGATTCTCGTTGACTTTATGCTCCACAGGATGATCGGACTCGTAAAGAACCTTCAGGTCGATCCTGACCGCATGAAAGCGAATCTGGGCATGACGGGAGGCTTGTTCTTCTCCCAGGAGTTGCTCCTGCGTCTGGCGAAAAAGGGGATGTCCCGTGAGGAGGCTTATGCTCTCGTCCAGGGGCATGCCATGGAAGTGTGGAAAGGAAAGGGGGATTTGCTCGGTCTCGTCCGTGAAGATCCTCGGATCCGTGAGTGCCTGGAGGACGATGAGATTCAGGACGTTTTTTGTGTCGATCGGTACACCCGCCACGTGGACCGGATTTTCGATAGAGTCTTCGGTACGGAGTAGGTATGGAGAAGAGCGAGAAGTTGAGAAGTCGACTGCTGGAGATCCTGCGCGATAAGTCGGTGGAGCGGGGCAACTTTCAGCTTCGATCCGGAAGGACGAGCGACTACTACGTTGACGGGAAGCAGACGACCCTGGACGCGGAGGGAAGCTACCTGATAGGCAAGGTGCTCTTCGAAAGGATCCAGGCACTGGAGGACCTTCCACGGGGGGTCGGTGGCGTCACCCTGGGGGCCGATCCCATCGTGACGGCGGTTTCACTGGTCAGCCATCTGGAGGGCAACCCCATTCCCGCCTTCATCATTCGGAAAGAGCCGAAGGGGCACGGTACGGAGAGGTGGATCGAGGGCCTGAAGAACATCGCACCGGGCAGCCAGGTCGTGGTCGTGGAAGATGTCCTGACTACGGGGGGAACGCTGCTCGAGGGAGTGCGACACGCCCGGGAGGCGGGGTTCGAGGTGAGCCGTGTCTATACGCTGATCGATCGCCAGGAAGGCGGAAGGGAGAACATCGAGGCAGCAGGCCTCGTCTTGGATGCCCTGTTTACCCGGGACGAGCTACTGGTGGGATAGCTCCCGTTTCCGCATGCTATAGCAACATCCGCAGTAATCCTGCCTGTAGAGGCCCAGGTCCTTGCTTTTCTGAACGCTCTTCAAAAAACCATCTTTCTTTTTGAAATCAGCCTCCAAGAAGGAAATATCATAAGATTTGGACAAATCAGTCCCTAACGCATTGATCACATGGCTATTTTTCCTTGGACTTATGGTCAGGGTCGTTGCAAAGGCCGTCAGGGATGCAGCTTTTGCCACCCATGCCGTCGCCTCCAGCCTGAGTCGAATGCAGATATTGCAGCGTCCGCCTCCCTCCGGTTCCCCTTCCAACCCTTTCACGCCGTCCAGCCAGGCTTCCTCTCCGAAAGGGGGAACCCACAGGGCAGCACGATGTTGCCTGCAGACCTGGGCGGTAGCCTCCAGCCTCCTGAAGTACTCCTGTTTTGGGTGTAGGTTGGGATTGTAAAAGAACCCGATGGGATGGTATTTATCTTTGAGAAGGTCGATTACGTGTGTGGAACAGGGGCCGCAACAGATGTGAAGCAGCAGGAAGGGCTTCCGCTGCAACGGATGGAGGGGGGGGGCGGAGGAATCCTCCTCAGTCCTCTTCGGAGAAGTCTTCCGCGCCGGAGCCAAGGAGTTCCTCATCGTCTATCATCGTGAGGCCATTTTCGAGGGGTGAATCGGGCTCGATCTCGTCATCGGAGAAGGGCGCCGCCGGTTCGATGGAGTCCTCTTCGTTACCCCGCCTGCGGCCTCGTGATCGGGGAGGAGCGGTGGCCGTGAGCCCGGCCTTGGGCAGTGCGGGCCTAGATTTTTTTCTCGGTGCCTCGTTTTGATCGGCTCCGCACTTGGGGCAGATAGGCTGAGGCCGGCTTAGATCATAGAATTTGCACCCGCACTGGTAACAAACGTACTTTTCCCCGAGTTTCTTCTTGGCCATTGCATCCCTCTGTGAGCACGTTGCCTGCGGAACGAAACCTGTCCAGAAAAGGGCTGATTGTTGGGCCCTTGGGTCGCCTGCTTCCCTCGGCGGGTGGTTAAGATGCCTTTAAGCATCCGAATTTCCTCGGAAATCGGAGCTAAAGTAAAGGTTCCCCCGATAGATGTCAAGAGGAAGAATCAAATGACCAAGAAGGTTTCGAGGCGGAAAGCGGGGAAAGGAGAAATGTTGCCCCCCAAGCGAGGAACGGGCGGAACCACGAAAAAGAATACAGAAGCGAAGACGCATGGGGCGACTCGTGCGGATCTTGAGCTTGTTCAACGTTTCAGAGAGGGGGATTTGGGGGCTTTTGACGCCATTTTTGAGGCCTACTCCGGGCCCCTGCTTGGATTCCTGACGCGGATGTGCGGTAATCCTGAGGACGCCAAAGAGGGGCTCCAGGACACCTTCCTTTCCGTGTTTCGCTATCTGGAGGGCTTTCGCGGGGAGGCGTCGCTCAAAAACTGGATTTTCAAGATAGCGGTCACCGCGTGCCTGAAGAAGAAACGGAAGATGCAACCCTTCCCGAGTGGTGAAATCGAAGGGGGTCCGGGGGGATGGGCCGGTCCCGAGGCCTTCACGAATCCCCTGGATGCATCAAGAGGGTCGCCGGAGTGGAAGCTGGATCCGGAAACGCTGGTTCTGGACGACGAGTTCCGGCGGTATATCGTCCAGGGGGTAGCCTCGATGCCCTATATCTACAAGGTAGTGATCAACCTGCGTGATTTCGAGGGATTCTCCACTCAGGAGGTCAGCAGACTCCTCAGGCTCAAGGAGTCTACAGTGAAGGTGCGGCTGCACCGGGCACGGCTCTACCTGCAGGATTGGCTGAAACGGCGGCTCCGGGTCTCTGAGCAAGGAAAACCGGGGAGGGCGTAACCTTTTCTGCAAAACGTGCCCGAAACCTTTAGGAGCTATTTCGGGGTACCTTTACAGGCCACCCACCGAACCGGGGAGAGTTGATGGGAACGAAAAAAGACCCGTGCACGAAAATCGTCCAGAAGATGTACCTGATGTTGGAGGGGGGGGAATCCGGATCCTTGTGTGCGACCCTCCGTATCCATCTCGAGGGGTGTACATCCTGTGCGGAGCAGTACAGGGTTCTGGAGGATATTGTGTCGCTGTGCAAGAGGTTTCCCGACGAGGAGGTTTCGGAAGATCAGAAACAGAAGATCAAGGAGAAGCTGCTGAAGTCGTTGTCAGCGACCTAGGGGAGACAAACGATGCCCATCTACGAATACAAGTGCCCCGAATGCGGAGCGGGGTTTGAGAAGCTCTGTCGGTCATCGAACCAGGGCGAGCGACAGGAGACCTGCCCGAAATGCGGATGTGATAAGGCAGGCCGCGTGCTGTCCCGTGTAGGTTCTGTCCGAGCCGGTCGCGAGGGCGGTGGCCCCTCGTGTGGACCGGCGAGCTCCCGGTTTTCGTGAGCTAGTTGAACCCATGGCAGCCGTGTGCTGCCTTCGACCCCTGTCCTGTCCCAGAAATGCGTTTGCACGGCCCCTAGCAGCCCGTTGAAAAAGTGGCTGCTGGAGGCTGTTGAAAAAGTTCCAGAAGTTCGAGATGCAAGGCAGGCAAAGCATGCCCCCGCGAAGGCGGGGGTCCATGTAACGATGAGGCGTACTTCCTGTACGTTGAATGACGAGGGATGAAGCCGAACGCCGCAGAGGGGACTTTTTCAACAGCCTCCTAAGGGGGTGCGGGCAGGGAGAGCAGGTCACGCACCACGAAGGCTCTCTGTCCACTTTCCAGCAGAAGTTCCTTGAGTTGGTTGGCTTCCGGCTCGGATTGGAAGGGGCCGATCCGGACATGATGGTAGGCTTCGGATGACAATACCCGGACATTCGGGTAATCCTCCTTGAGGCGGACCGCTAAATCCCCGGCAAGATCGCTGTCCTGATACGCACCGAGTTGCACCCAGTAGCCGAGTTTTTCGCGGAGGGTTTCTTCCGAGTAGGTGCAGCGTACCTCGACTTGCGTCGTTCCTTTCTCGACAAAGCCCAGCTCATCGGCCGCCCCGTAAGAGAGATCGATAATTCGATCCTTGACAAAGGGGCCCCGATCGTTGATCCGCACCCGAACGGAGCGCTGGGTGCCCAAATCGGTAACCACGACCCACGTTCCCAGGGGAAGGGTCTTGTGGGCGGCGGTCATGGCGTACATATCGTAGACCTCCCCGGTCGCGGTAGGCTTCTCGTGAAACTCCTTGCCGTACCAGGATGCGATCCCTTGCTCGGTGTAAAAGGCGGTCGGGGCGGGTTCATGCAGATAGGGCCGGCCGGCTCGGTCCGTTTGGGAGCGGTCCAGGCCGCTACAACTCATCGTGCACCACACGACGAGGAGGGCAAGAGGGAAACGCCTCATCTGCTCGAATCTCCGGAGGTTGTTGCCGTCCCACTTCCGAACCCCTCGACCTGCTGGTATTAGGCAAGATTCTCGATGCTCGATGGGTGTGACGGGCAATTCGCGGTCTCAAGGCTATCGGAAAACCGGCCGATTGTCTAGTTGCGTCGCCTGTTGTATTTCAGTATGATATCGGCGAAATCTGAATAGTCACTTGAAGGGGATAGCCGACGTGATCAACTATCTCTACGGTCTTTTCTCAAACGATCTCTCCATCGACCTCGGCACGGCCAACACGTTGGTCTATGTGCGGGGCAAGGGGATCGTTTGTTGTGAACCCTCTGTGGTGGCTGTCCACAAGGGCAGCAGGAACACGAATCGCGTGTTGGCCGTGGGCAAGGAAGCGAAGGAGATGCTGGGCCGCACACCGGGCAACATCGTTGCCATAAGGCCCCTCAAGGATGGCGTGATCTCCGACTTCGAGGTCACCGAGGCGATGCTCAGCTACTTCATTCGGAAGGTTCACAACCGGAAGGCCTTTGTTCGGCCCCGCATCATCGTGGCCGTCCCATTCGGCATCACGCAAGTGGAAAAGCGGGCCGTCAGGGAGTCCGCCACTTCCGCCGGGGCCCGTGAGGTCTATCTGGTCGAGGAACCGGTCGCGGCGGCCATCGGCGCGGGCCTGCCGATCACAGAACCGTCCGGGAACATGATTGTGGATATCGGGGGGGGAACCACCGAGGTGGCCATCATCAGCCTGGCGGGCATCGTCTACAGCACGTCCATCCGGGTGGCGGGCGACAAGATGGATGAGGCGATCATTCAGCACTTGAAGCGAAAATACAATCTCCTGATCGGAGAACGCACGGCAGAACTGATCAAGATCTCGATCGGGTCCGCAACCCCGGCCAGCGACGATGAGTCGATGCTCGTGAAGGGCCGTGATCTCGTGGCGGGGATCCCGAAGACGATCGAGATCAGTTCCGAAGAGATCCGAAAGGCACTGGCCGACCCGATCAACTCCATCGTCGAAGCGGTCCGGATGACGCTGGAGAGGACCCCACCCGAGCTGTCGGCCGATATCATAGACAAGGGAATCGTCCTGGCAGGGGGCGGGGCGCTTCTAACGAATATCGATGACCTGCTCCGTGAAGAGACCGGCCTGCCCGTGATCGTTGCGGAAGACCCGCTTTCGTGTGTCGCCCTGGGTTGCGGAAAGATCCTCGAAGAACTGGACCTTCTCAGGGCCGTTGCCACGAAGTAGCGTCCCCGGTCCCTCCGGCACTTGATCCATCTCCAGCCGACCCCTTTCAATAGCCCTTTACCCCAAAGAAAGCTCCATGCTGCCGGGATAGACAGGATGGCCAACAGGCTTTTCTGGACCAAGGCACTCAGCCAGGAATTCTGGGCAGGCGTTGTGACTCCGCTCATGTTCTCGATCGCAGGCGGGCTGATCGAGGAGCGGATGGCCAGAAAAGGCCTGCGTATCGCCGGGCTGAAACAACTCGAGGACGAACCGTTTCTCAGGCTTCTCGGCGGAAGAGATCGTCTTCCTTCGTCGGGAAGAGATCGAGGAAGTACACACGGCGCACGGATGCATCGCAGAGGGTCGCGCCAGCGAAAGAGAGAATACGAACAGGCCCAGCGTGTCCAAACACCGGAGGTCATTCGAGAGGGCGAGGAACCATCCGTATCATCTACCTTGTCTGAAGAAAGAGGGATCGTGCTCAAGGGAGAAGTCGCCAGCCCGGGACCCCTATCCCCTTGACAATAGTGAACAAATCAAGTAGGAACGTTAGATGCGCAAGAGGAAGGATCCTTCCTCGTTTCGTGGGCGGGCATAACTCAGTTGGTAGAGTTCCAGCTTCCCAAGCTGGGTGTCACGGGTTCGAGTCCCGTTGCCCGCTCCATTCCCCCCCCCGAAAGCTGTCGGCGTTGTCTTCCGCTGACCTTGACCCTTTGACCTTCTACCGTAACGGCAGGGCCGTCGAGCGGCATCCCTTGCGGATGACGTCGGCGGCTTCTCCCGTGCCGCCCTGCATCCCGTCCGCCCCCCAGGAGATCAGGGTGATTTCATCCGCCCTCGCAGAACCCCTGTACGCGTAAGGGTTGCGCCATGGGTCCAGGGGCATACGTTCGAGGGTCCCGGTGCTTACGGACGAATCCCCGGGGGTGGACGGTTTGACGACCTTCTTGACGAGTGCGGCGATTCCCTGTTCTGTCGAGGGAAAGGTTCCATGCTCCTGGGCATGAAGGACCGCACCCGCGCAGATCCGATCGAAATCCTCCTGGATTTTCTCCTGACGGGTTCTGCGGAGCCCCTTCTTGTGGGCGCTGTAGAGCAGGACGTAGAAGATGCCCAACAGGACGACTGCAAAAACCACGTAACCCCAAAAAGACGCGGTGATCCTGGCATTCTTCTTTTTCTTCTTCTTGACGCGGATCTTTCTGGATTTCTTGTCGAAGCGCATGGATCTTTTCCCCCCATGAATCGGTTTTTCTCGCGAAGTCTCGTCATCATAGAAGACCT
>JAQYVQ010000292.1 GCA_030145435.1 Syntrophobacteria bacterium
CGGAATCTACAGACTCTTGGGGGAATAAGAAATGGCGCAGCACATCTACCTGACCGGCGAGAACCTGAACGTGATTTCAAAGACGCTCGGGCCCGCCATGAAAAACCGAGACCCGGGTCCTATCCGCGAAATGGCGGAGAAAGAGACCGAGGCCGGCGTAGATTTTATTGACCTGAACATCGGACCGGCCCGGAAGGGCGGGGCCGAAATCATGGAATGGATCGTCAAGACCGTACAGGAGGTCACCGACCTGCCCCTGTTCCTGGACACGAGCAACGTGGAGGCGATCGAGGCCGGCCTGAAGGTGTATCAACCGAAGAATGGGAAGGCGATCATCAACTCGATCATGGCCAGGCCGGAGCGGATGGAGGCCCTGATACCGCTGGCCGGCAAGTACGGAGCCGGGATGGTGGCCCTTCTCTGGGGACCGGAGGGAATGCCGAGAGACACGGACGAGCGCGCCATGTTCCTTGCAGATCTGTACATGGCGGCTACAGAAGTTGGTGTCGCACCCGAGGACATCTTCGTGGATCCGATCGTCACCCCGGTCAACGTCCAGCAGGACCAGCTCCATCACTGTATGGGGCTGTACCAGGCCCAGGAGGATCTTGCGCCGGGCTGCCGCTCCACCAACGGCCTCTCGAATGTCTCCAACGGGGCCCCGGAACACCTCCGGCCGATCCTGAACCAGACTTTCCTGATGTTGCTGATCAACTGCGGTGTGCAGGGCGCGATCGTCGATGCCTTCGACAAGCCGTTGCAGGACATCGCAAGAGGGAAGATGCCGGAGCTGGTGGATCTGGTCGGAAAGGTCATGAACGGGGAGCCAATCGACATGTCCAAGATCTCGAAAGAAGAGGCGGACTACGTCAAGACCGCCAAGGTCCTGATGGGGACGAGTCTGTACTCGGACTCCTGGCTGGATTTGTAGTCGGAAATCAGAGCACGTCGTGCATCCAGGGGGGCCGGATTTTTCCCGCCCCCCTTTCTTTTGGAGGGTTCATGCCGACCACGGAAGACTTCGAGATCGCCCTGGCGATTGCCTGCAAGGACTTCGGTCAGAGAGACCCGAGCCTCCAGGCGGAGAAGGCTGGGGTGGCCTGGAAACCGGCAAGCGGCGGAGAAGGGGGCCGTGCAGAGGTTCCGTTCCTGGCGACCCCCTATCTGATCCGCGGCTCGGCCGGGGAGGTCTCGTACGAGGAGGATCAGGGCAAGGAGCCTGCCCTTTGGGAGAAAATCCTGATCCTGCATTATTTCGGCACCGCTGACGGGACCGCCATGGCCAAGGACCACATCAGCTTCAAAGAAGTCCGGGAAGCGATGCTCTATTTGCCCAACTTCGAAAAGCGTGCGGTCGCTCCCTTGCTGGGCCGCTTCGGCGCGAATCCGGAGCAGATCCTGGAACCGGCCCAAGATCTGGGCGGGTGGAAGGAAGACATGGGGGACTTCGCCGTCACGATTCCCGTCTTCCCGCGGGTGCCCGTCACCCTGGTCTTCTGGAAGCAGGACGAGGAGTTCGAGGCAAGACTCACAATTCTTTTCGATCGCACGGTTATCCGCTATCTGCCGACCGAGGATATTGTCCTGTCTACCCAGATGATGGCGTATCGCTTGATAGGCATGGCGGGACGATCGTAGTGCATCATTTCTTGGAGTTGGAGAACAGCCTGAAGCTCAGGAGGACCCAGGCAGCGACGAGACCGAACCCCAGGAGCAGAAGCGGCCGGTTGCCGGTCATGCCTCCCCCCATCGCCCCCCTGCCGCCCGCCCCGGCGTGCGGTTCCGAATCCTCTGGGAGAGGATACACAGAGGCCATGGCCTTACCGACCCCCGAATGGCTTGGGCCAGCGGCAGTGGACGCAGCACCGGAGGGGGGAACGATCTCGGGATGGATCCCCGGGAAATCGGTGGTTCCACTGAGGGCCAGGAGCATGCAGAAGATCAGCATGCACACGGCAGAAAGAGTGAAGTATCTCATCGACATTCGGCGAAGCTCTCCTCGAGATGCAGTGCATTGCCTCGATACCCAAAAAGCAAGGCCCATGCCAAGAGGACGGAACGGTGACGAGCACCCGGTAGTCTAAACTAACTGCCTGAAAGAAATGATCTTTTTTCTTTCTCTTTTCCGTCGTGCTCAATCAAGCGGCAGCGCTTCGAATGACAATTTAGGGTGAGTGACGGAAAAGGTTTCAAGGACATCCAAGAAGAAGGGAACCGAATACCATGAAACTTGCCATAAGCGGGAAAGGCGGAGTGGGAAAAACGACCTTGACCGCCCTGTTCGCAAAGGCCTTCACGAAGAGAGGCTACCGGGTCCTCGCCATCGATGCCGACCCGGATGCCAACCTCGCCGCAGCCCTGGGCTTCCCCAACCCGGAGACGATCCGCCCGATAGCGGAGATGGCCGAGTTGATCGAGGAACGGACCGGCGCAAAGCCGGGAACCGTGGGCTCCGTCTTCCGGATGAACCCGAAGGTAGATGATCTGCCCGACAAGCTGAGCGCTGAGGTCGACGGAATCCGGCTGATGCGCATGGGCACCGTGAAGAAGGGGGGCGGCGGCTGCATATGCCCGGAGAGCACCTTGCTCAGGGCCCTCGTGCAGCACCTGCTGGTCGAAAGGACGGATGTGGTGCTCATGGACATGGAGGCCGGCATCGAGCATCTCGGACGGGGCACGTCGGAGTTCGTGGATCGACTGATCGTGGTCCTCGAACCGGGAAAGCGCAGCCTCGAGACGGCAGAGAAGATTCGAGAACTCGCGGAAGACATACACCTGCTCAAGCTGGGCGCCGTGGGCAACAAGATAAGAGGCCCGGAGGACGAGGCCTTTCTGGAGAAGAACGTCAAAGGAATCCCTTTGCTCGGGTTCCTTCCGTACCGGGACTCGATCATCCGGGCAGACATGGATGCACGCCCGCCTTTTGAGGGGAGCGAGGACCTTGTCGAGCTGGCCGACGAGATAATCGAGAAAATCATCCAGGAACAGGGCAAATAAACTGCGAACCCCTGTTCCGAAATAGATTTGCTTGGGCTCCGTCTCCCGCTCCCCCTACAAAGTCGCCCGGCACAAACCTATTTCGGAACAGGGGTTCGCACCAGATGCCCCGCCGCGTTCCTCCCATGTCCGGTTGTTGGCTGTGCCGGCACGATTCACTTGGCCGCCGGTGTGGAACTCTGGCGCCGGAGGCGTGTGCTTCAGTACGGCCGTGCGGACTCGGGAAGCCTCCACGAGTCGACCTGCAAAAATCTAGCCGTGACAGGAAGATCGCACCCGAGGCCTCCCCTTTCCCCCACCAAGTGATCGCCAGTCTCGTCTCGAATTGCTTGGGCTCTGTCTCTCCCGCGTTTAGTGGCTAGTGGCCAGAGGGTCTCGTGCCCGTGTGCGTGCCCGTGCCCGAACGCGGGTGGCACCGGATCGAGGCCGTCCCCCTACACTCCACATCCCGCTGTCGGTTTCGAACGGATCGAAAAAATCTGAGCCCCAGGACTAAATTTATCCTCTTTGATGAGCGATGTTTATCTTAGAGGACTGTGGCGGGGCATCCGGGTTGTTCCCGTTCAACAGATGGCGGAGAAGCATCTCCCGATTCCATGGGGAGGAGGAATGTACGCACAGGTCAACAATACCAGGCTGTACTACCAGGCCCGA
>JAQYVQ010000326.1 GCA_030145435.1 Syntrophobacteria bacterium
AGCTCTACCACGGACCGATACACTTTTCATTTCTACGACTACCTGCGACCCGACCTGAATGGAAAGCTCAGGGAAATCCACACAGAGCACGCGTTTCGTATGCTCGGCAAATACCCGCATCGCAACACCCCCTGGGTGAAGAAGAACCTCATACAAAAACCAAGATGTATCCGGAGAGGCAAGGATTGGGCAGAATACGTGCTCGGCAAGCGAGAGGATCTGGTGTTCGAGGTCCGTCGATTCGAGTTTTCCACGGCCGTCGAGGACGATACTCAAGAGGTGCCCCACGTATTGAGCCTGGTCGAGGGAGACGCCGTTGTCATCCGACCCATGGCATTCCCGGACAGAGAATTTCACCTCCCCTTCACCGAAACCGCGATCGTGCCTGCCTGCACGGGCAAATACGCCATCGTAAATTCAGGCAAGAACCCCTGCAAGGTTCTGAAGACCCTTGTGAATATCTCCTGAACGGAGAATGCTTTGAAGAAAGGATGCTGAAATGATTCTGAATCGATGCCTGGTTCTTCTGGTTTGTGCAGCCCTTTTATCGATCGGGTGCAACAGGAAGCAGGAGGTTATCTACCAGGGGAAACCATTGAGTGCGTGGATAAAGATGCTCGAGGGCGCAAACCCGGGCGAGAAATTTGCCGCCATCAAGGCAATAGCGGAGATAGGGCCGAAAGCAGCGCCGGCCATACCTGCTCTCGTCGAAACGATCAGAGTAACAAGAAATCGAGACAAGAAGATGCTTCTCGCGTGCAATTATGCACTTCTCGGAATGGGCAAGGAAATCGTCCCCTACATGATCTCCCTGCTGAAGGACGACGATTGGGAAATGCGTCGTGGCGCTGCCTGGATACTCGGCAAGGTGGGCCCGGACGCAAAAGATGCCGTCCCTGCCCTTACCGAAGCTCTCAATGACACAAATGCTGCTGTGCGAATGAAAGCTGCGGAAGCCCTCAAGAAGATTGCTGGCGGTCAATAAATTGAACGTTTCGTTCAAGACCCTGAACGGCGGCTACGTTCTCTGACTTCCGCTTCATTGACACCCTTTTCGCCCAAATCTATACTGCCTACAGGTAGAACCGGATTCAGTCCTCGCCTCGTCCATCGTCAAAAACGTGCGCAGGTACCCGAACCGCATACCCTTTTTCCCACAAAACGAAGAAAAGGAACGAACATGCTCAAGCACTTATTCACTCCTATCAGCATAGGACCGATGGAAGTCAAGAACCGGATCGTCCTACCTCCGATGACCGTAGGTTACGGGGTTCCGGAAGGTACTGTTTCGGATAAACACAGGGACTACTACGAGGCTCGCGCCGAAGGCGGCGCCGGTCTCATTATCACAGAGGCCGCCGCCATACACGTGGATCGGAAATACGGGTTCTGCCCGCTGGGCTTCTACGACGACGCCCAGATCGAGAGCTGGAACGAGCTGGCCGAGGCAACGCATCGCCACGGTGCGAAGCTCGCCGTCCAGCTGATGGACCCGGGGCCTGAGAGCATCATGATGCTGACCGGCATACAGCCGGTGGGTCCTTCGCCCGTGATCGGGCGCGGTCTCTATCGCGATGTGCCGAGAGAGCTGTCCATCGGAGAGATCGAGGCCATCATTGACGATTTTGTGGAAGCCACCCGACGTGCCAAGGAAGCCGGCCTGGACGCTGTCCAGATCCATGCGGCTCACGGCTATGCCCTGGTCGGCTCCTTTCTGTCACCCTTCTTCAACAAGCGAACCGACCGCTATGGCGGATCCCTGGAAGGAAGGCTCAGAATCCTTGTGGAGATCATTGAAGCCATCCGAAGCAGGGTGAGCAAGGACTTCCCGATCATCGTGCGAATGTCCGGGGATGAGCGGCGAACAGGGGGGCGCACCCTGCAGGAGACCCAGTTCATTGCCCGAATTCTGGTCGAGGCCGGCGTAGACGCCCTGGAGGTCTCGGGAGGCACGATTCCGACCGTTTTCTGGGCCGTGGTTGCTCCGTCGGGAACACCCCTCGCCCTCAACGCCGACTTCTCCCAAGCCATCAAAGAGGTGGTCGACATTCCGGTGATCAGCGTGGGCAGGATCAACACCCCGCGGATAGCCGAATTTATACTGGAAACAGGAAGGGCGGATATGGTGTCCATGGGACGGGCCCTCCACGCGGATCCGGAATTGCCGAACAAGGCCGCTGCCGGGGCCCTGGACGACATCACTCCCTGCCTCGGATGCAATTGCGGATGTATCGGTTCCGTTGTACAGGGACTCCATGCCACCTGCATCATCAATCCCGCCGCGGGCAGAGAGAAAGAGATGACCCTGGTCCCGTCTGAACAGCGGAAGAAGGTCCTGGTGGCCGGGGGCGGGCCGGGAGGCCTGGAGGCGGCGCGGGTCGCTGCTGTGAGGGGCCACGACGTGACTCTCTACGAGAAGACGGAGAAACTGGGCGGTCAGGTCAATCTCGCCAGCGTTCCCCCCTTCATGCAGGAGATCGGCCAACTTATCAAACACTTGACCACCCGGGTGCACAAGGCCGGCGTAAAGGTGGAGCTGGGGAAGGCGGTCACCCCCGAACTCATAGACGAGCTCAAACCGGACGTCGTCGTCGCTACGGGGGCGTCCCCCCTGGTCCCGGAGAGCATCCCTGGAATCGACAAGGAAAAGGTCATCACAGCCTGGGAAGTTCTCGCCGGTCACGAAGCAACGAAGGCCAGCAAGGTCCTGATCGTCGGCGGGGGGCTCACCGGCTGTGAAACCGCCGACTTCCTCGCGTTTCCGACCGACAACATGGCTGCTGCTCCTACGGAGGTCACCCTCCTGGAACTGCGAGAGCGGATCGCCCTCGACAGTATGGCAGAACCGCGACACCTGCTCCTGGAAAGACTACGGGAGAAGCGCGTGGACGTCATCGTCCGTGCCAAAGTCAAAGAAATCCTTGACGACGGGGTGGTATTCGAAAGAGACGGCCAGGAGGAAACCATTCACGGTTTCGAGTACGTGGTTCTGGCCATGGGGGCAAAATCGGTGGACACCCTGTCAAAAGAGCTCGAGGGCAAGGTGCCGGAGGTCTATGTAATCGGGGATGCAAGGCACCCGCGCAGAGCCCTGGAGGCGACTGCCGGCGGGGCTGAGATCGGCCGGCAAATCTGATTCTCCTGCGCGGCGGGGAATACGAATCATCCCGTCCACTTCAGCAGCATCCTGCACTTCTGCGCGCCCTCGGGAGCAGATTCCAGGATGGTGAGTTCCGATCCGAGGAGCGAGAAAAGCTTCCGATCCATTTCCATGACCGCGTCGCACGCTATCGCTTGGTCAGGCCGTTTGTATCCGTAAGGGCAACCATTCACATAGAATTCGAAGCTGTCAGGGCCCACAGTCTCCTCGATGACCTCAAAGGGAAAACCCATCTCCTCCCCTGACCACAGCAGGTAGTCTTTCACTCCCGCGATCGAGTCTTTGGGCTTTCCTCCCGGTTCCGGAGCCCGGAAGATCAGGCTCCCCATGCCCCGGTTCATTGCTTTTGCCAAGGGAACTCCAACCGAGGGTATCTTACAAAGCCATTCATAGAAGGTTCCGAGCTTGGCCATCATTTTTTCAGGGTTCTTCGGCGGCATGTCTTCCATCCTCTCTCTGGAACCAGGTAAATCCCTCAAACCTTGGGACACATAGTCTTCAACGCCATGAACGACATCAATATACCTGCTCCCCCTTTCTTACACAAGACCTCAAGACCCTGGACACCCCTGAATGCCCCTGTCAGCCTCTCTCATCGTTCCTGGGTAAGGGTCCTTGACTCATTCCCAGGCTTTTCGTAGTCTCTGCTCTGTCAACTTTGATCGTTGACTGCCCTCCTTTGAGACCCCTTCGGAAAGGAGACTGTTTGGAGCGATTTGCACGCTTTCTTCTCAGGTTTCGCCGGCACCGATTCCCTGTCAAGCCCATGTGAGGAAGAGAGATGAGCCAGAATTTCGCCGAGGAACTCGAAAAGTCCCTGTACGAATTCTTGCCTTTGGTAAAGGCACTCGACGTCCGGGTGGAGGAAGGCCGGCCCGGGTACGTCAAGCTTTCCATGTCTCAGAGTCCGATTGTGATCAACCATTTCGGCGCTTTCCACGCAGGCGCACTCTACACGTTTGCGGAAACGGTCGGAGGAGCTGTTGTAAAGGCGTCCTTTGATTGGGACAATACGACCCTGATAAACAAACGGGGCGAGATCAGGTATCGGAAGATGGTGACGCGGAAAGCGGTGAGCGAGGCATCCTTTGCCCAGAAGGACGTGGAGCGGATCAAGGCCGAAGTAGAAGAAAAGGGCAAGACTGAATTCACCTATACCGTCATCGTGAAGAACCAGGACGAAGAAGTAGCTTGTGAAGCTACGTTTGATTTCTATGTGCGAAAGAACCCGGGTTGATCTGCCCTTTTCTTGTCGACATGAGGACGATCAATCCATTGAGGAGGTGACCAAGAAATGTCAGAGAACCATACCCGGTCCGGGATACCGCTCAAGCCTGTTTACATGCCCGAGGATCTCAAAGATCATGATTTCGAAAATCAGCTGGGTGCCCCCGGGGACTATCCATACACCCGCGGTCGTCGCGCACGGGCGGCAGGGGGATGGATGCAGCGGGAGCTGTCCGGCGAGGGAGACCCCTCCAGGTCGAACGAACAGCTCAAGTACCTTCTCTCCCAGGGCCAGACGGGGCTCGACGTTATCGGCGACAGCCCCTGCATGGCCTACATGGACCCGGACCATCCCCTGGCGGCCCATGCCGTGGGGACCCAGGGTGTATCCCTCTGCTCCCTGGATGATTACCGGGAGCTATTCAAGGACATCCCCCTGGACTCCGCCGTGGTGTCCTGCTCGTTACCCGCATCCGTATCTGCGGCCAGCTTGAGCATCATCGCCAGCGACAACAACGTGCCCCTTGACCGCCTCCGCGGATCTGTAATCCAGGCCCCCTTCTACGTGGAAGACTGCGGGTATGCCTCTCACATGCCCTTTCGCCTGAGGCTCCGGTTGTCTGTCGATTGCATCAAGTTCTGCACCGAGGAGATGCCGAAATTCCATTCCTTTGTAGAAGACACCTATTTTATCGCCGAGACCGGCATGGACGCAGCAAACGAGATGGCCCTGGGCTTCATCGAGATCAGGTACATCATAAGGGAATTGCTGAAGAGCGGGATGGACATCGACAGCTTTGCGCCACGCATCGGCATCCTGGTCAACTGCAGCATGGATTTCTTTGAGGAGGTTGCCAAGATCAGGGCCACCCGGCGGCTCTTCGCCAGGATGATGAGAGAGGAATTCGGGGCAAAGGACCCCCGTTCCTGGTCAGCGGTGATCACCTGCCACACTTCGGGACTCTCCCTGACCGCACAGCAGCCGGTGAACAACATTGTCCGCGGCACCCTCCAGAGCCTGGCCCTGGTCATGGCCGGCGTGCAGGCCATGGAGATCTCGGCCTTTGACGAGGCGTATCGCACGCCCAGCCCGGAATCCCACATGGTAGGCTTGAGGACCCAGCAGATCATCCACCTTGAGTCCAACGTGGCCAAGGTGGTGGACCCGCTCGGGGGATCTTATTTCATCGAGTCCCTCACGGATGAGATGGAGAAGCGGATATGGGACCGGGTCCTGGAGATCGAGGCCATGGGCGATCCGGCAGAACTGTCGGACAAGGGATGGTTCAAACGGTACTTCGAGGACGCCATGGCCGCTTATTCCCAGAGGATCAGTGATGGGAGCCTGCCGAAGGTGGGCCTCAACACCTTTGAGATCCCTGAAAAGGAGGACACCCTGCTCAAGGAGGTTGTGGAGACCAAGATTGAACCGTGCTGGTCCCGCATCGACGAGATCAAGCGTTTCAAGGAGAGCCGGGACCAGGCCAGGATCAAGGACGTGCTCCTCAAGGTTTGCGAAAAATCGAAGGACTTGGAGGAGAACCTGATACACATTACCAGAGAGGCTTTACTGGCCGGGGCAACACAGGGTGAAATCGCCGGCATGATGCGCATCGCCTACGATTATCCCTACGATCCGCTCGGCATGATCGAATCGCCCGTGTAAGAGGAGGAGGATCTTCCATGTCGCCCTCGAGAGAGCCTTTGCCCGAATCGATGCAGGCGGTAAGGGTGCATGCTTACGATGGAAGGCCGGAATCGATCCGTGTGGAGAATGTACGGGTTGAAAAACCGGGACGCGGACAAGTGACGATCCGGGTGGCCGCAGCACCCATCAACCCCTCGGATATCATGTTTCTCCGCGGTCGGTACGGCTTGACCAAACCCACACCCGCGATTCCCGGCTTTGAAGGAGCCGGAGTCGTTGTTTCGGCCGGTCCGGACCTCTACGGCCGTTGGTTGCTCGGCAAGCGCGTCGCCTGCGGAACGGAGCCGGAGGGTGGCGGAACGTGGGCGGAATACGTGACGACCTCGACCCGGCTGTGCATGCCCTTGCCCCGGAGCGTGAGTGACGAGGAAGGGGCCATGGCGATGGCAAACCCGGTCACCGCCATAGCACTTCTGCACGAGGCAAAGGACCGAGGCCATAAGGCAGCGGTTCATACTGCCGCGGCCGGCGCCCTTGGCCGAATTCTCTTTCGTGTGGCTTCGAAGGCCGGCTTCCCGGTCATCCACGTCGTACGCCGGGAGGAGCAGGTCCGCCTCCTCAAGGAACTCGGGGACGAGATCGTTCTGAATTCAACGAATCCGGACTTCCTCGAGCAGTTGAAAGAGGCCTCCCAGCGGCTCGGCGCCACCATCGCCTTTGACCCGATAGGGGGCGAGTCTACGGGGCAACTTGTGGACGCTTTGCCGAAAGGATCCCAAATCGTGGTTTACGGCGCCTTGTCCCTTGACGACGCAAGGGTGGACCCGAAGAGGCTCGTCTTCGGCGGCATACAGATCGAGGGTTTCTGGTTCCCCGAATGGGCGGAGAAGAAGGGAACGTGGCGCATGATTTCCTGCGCACGCAAGGCGATGAAGGGAGCGGGGAAAGACTGGACGACCGAAGTCGCCGAGAGGGTTCCCCTGGATCAAGCCCAGCAGGCAATACTCCGGTACGAGGAGAATATGACCCGCGGCAAGGTCCTGTTTGTGCCCTCCTCTTCCGGGCCCCAGGGTTCTCACGCAACCGCGGGGATTCGGTCTCAAGGCTCAGAGATCCGCCACCCGTCGAGGGATTCGGAAACGGATCATCCCGGAGAGTCGGACGGAATCATGCGAGCGAAAGCTCCGTGGCGGCTTGGCGGAGATGCTTACATGGTCGAGCTGAAGATGCCGGAGGAAGTTCTCGATCAGGAGTGCTTCGTGCCCGAGATACTGAAGGGCCGCCGTTTTGGAACCTCGAGCAGGATGATCTACGTTGACTACAAGGACTCCCCGGTGGGTCCCTACAAGGAGTTGCTCTTCAATCCCCCCAAGTTCCGATTTGACAACAGGTCCTGCCGCACAATCAGCAAGATATTTGTCTCCACCCCGGAAAGCGTCGTCAACGGCCGGGATAACTGGGGCATTCCGAAAACGCTCGCCGAGTTCGAGTCCCGGACGCTGGAAAACGGGTGGGAACAGATTACCGTTTCGTCTGAGGGCGTGGTCTTCGCGGAGTTGACGTTCAGCTCGGTACGCTTCGGCATGCATTACTCCGACCGCTGGTTCCCCGCGAGATTCAGAACCATGGCCCAGCCCTATCAGGGAAGATTCTATTGCTACGCGCCCGTCACAAGCACAATGATGAAGATGGGCCGACTACGGGAGAGTAAGATCGACTCGAAGATGTTCCCTGCTATCACCAAGGGCAAAGTCACCCTCTGCGTCCGGTTGGAGAACTTTCGTATGTGGATCCCCGCCGCAACGGTTGTGGACCAACCGAAATGAGGGAGAAGGGAATGAACCGCTGGAGGAACCTCTCCCAGATTGCCGTGTCGGTCATGGACCTGGATGAGTCCGTCGCCTTCTACGAGGACCTGGGCTACGGGCAGGCCGGCGGTACGGACAACCTGCAAGGTTGGGTCGTCTCCAAGATCCAGGGTTACAAAGGAGTGAGGGCCCGCCTCCGCTGGCTGAACGACGGTTCCCCCGGGTTTCAACTCGAGTTGTTCCGATACGAGAGACCCCCTGCCCGTCCCATGGACCCGGAGGCCAGGCCTTGCGACATCGGATACCGCAGAATGGGTCTCTGGGTGGCTGATCTCGACGCGGTGCTGGGTCGCCTCCAGGCCCGAGGTACGCATTTCGTGTCGGAACCCATGGCATACCCCGGTGGACGGCGGGCCTGCGTAAAGGATCCTGACGGGGTCTACCTGGAACTCATGGAGGAGGATGTCCTTCATCCTCGACCAGACCGAAACCGGGCCGCAGCAAACGGAAGCCCGGTGAGGACCCGGACGCTCACCCTCAGCGTGCCGGACCTGAAACAGGCCGAAAGGTATTTCGAGGGGATCCTCGGAATGGAGAGGGCGCACCTGGAGCTTCACACCCCGGACATGGAGAAGATGTGGGGGCTCGAGGGTGCGAAGACGAGATCCGCCGTGCTCAGGTGTGACGACTTCCTGTTGGAACTGGTTGAATATCTCTCGCCCCGGGGCAGGCCCAGGCCCCCGGACGAACAGATGGGGGATGCCGGCATCTGGCATATGGCCTTGTGGTTCAACAAGGGCCGATACGTGAGACAGGCATACCGGGAGGCCTGCAGGGCGGGTCTCAGAAGCCGCAGCAAGCCCGTGAGCCTGGGGTTGGTAACTGCCGTGTACATGAGCACCGACCAGGGATTCACGGTCGAGTATTTTCACACTCCCCGGGCAGCCGGGCGACTCTTCGGCTTCCGGTCGTGAACGATCGTCGCTCTATGACACCCTTACGAAGTCCCGGAGGGAAGATGAAGAATCCTGTATTCCTGCGCCTGTTCGTCCTGATTCTTGTGCTGCTTCTGACCTCCTTCTCCTGTAAAACCGCGCCCGAAGACCCGGGGCCATCGGATCAGAAAGGGTGGGAGGTTGTCATCATCGGCGCCGGAGCAGGCGGCCTTTCCGCCGGGGCGACCCTGAGCCGCGCGGGCGTGAAGACCCTGATCCTGGAACAGCACGATAAGCCCGGCGGATTCATGACCGCCTTTGAACGGGGGGATTACCGGTTCGAGGTTTCCCTCCACATGATCGACGGCCTCGATCCCGGGGGCTGGACGCATGCCCTTTTCGAAGAGCTGGGCATTCTCGACCGGGTACAACCGATCCGGTTTGACCCTTTGTACCGGTCCGTCCATCCGGACTTCACGATCGATGTTCCGGCCGACCTCGATGCCTACCTGGAAATCCTCAAGAACAGGTTCCCCCATGAAGCCGAGGGGATCACCGAATTGTTCCAGGCCATCATGAGAATGGGGGATGACGTAGACGGATTGAGCCGAATCATGAGTCAATCCCTACCCGTCCGCATGCTCCAGTATCCGCTCGTCCCTTTCCGTCATTGGGATTTCGTCAAGAACCGAAACACGACCCTCAAGGATTTCGTGGCCCGGTACATTTCCGACCCCCAGGCCAAAAGTGTCATCCTTCAACTCAGCACCTTCAGCGGTGTCCCCCCTTCTCGCTCCCCTGCTGTTCTATCGGCAGTCATGTTGGCGAGCTACCATCGGTATGGGGTCTATCATTTCGTGGGCGGGTCCCAGGCGGTTTCCAATGCCCTGGCAGACGTGATCCGAGAGAACGGTGGTGAGGTGCGGCTCAACACCCGGGTCGAAAAGATCCTCCTTCGGAATGGAAAGGCCGTGGGGGTTCGGACCAAGGGCGGTGAGGAAATCTACGCAGATTACGTTATTTCGAATGCAGATGGTTATCAGACTTACATGAAACTCGTAGGCGAAGAACATCTGAAGCCCAAGTACGTGGAGTACGTGAAGAGCCTGGAACCAGGTGTTTCCGTAACCGAAGTCTTCCTTGGGCTGGACCTGGATCTTGCGGAAATCGGCCTTGGTGAGGTGGGGGAAATCTTCTATTGCCCCACCTATGATATTGAAGACATGTACAAGAGCGTTCAGACCATGGACGTGGAGAAGATGAACCTGCTGATCGCCTTCTTCTCCAATACCGACCCGACCTGTGCGCCTCCCGGGAAATCCGTGGTCGTGCTCTGCACGGGCGGCGCGTACGATTGGGAGGACCGCTGGCGGATCGATGACGGGATCGATGCCTATCACAAGCTGAAGGAGGAAGTTGCCGACCGGCTGATCAAGGTCGCCGAACCGATGGTCCCCGGCCTTCGGGACGCCATCGAGGAAATGGAAATCGGCACGCCCTTGACCATGGAGCGCTATACCTCGAATTACAGGGGGTCGATTATCGGGTGGGCACCCACCCCCGAGCAGAGCATGCTCAACCGGATGAAGCAACAGGGCCCCATCGACAACCTGTTCCTGGTGGGGGCATGGACCTTCCCTGGCGGAGGTCAGTCAGCCTGCCTCATGTCGGGGAATGCAGCTGCCAAGACTATCATGAAAGAAATTAGGTGAACAGAGGGCAGTGATCTTCCAGGGAAGAACCCTATGAGCGCTCCGGACTTTACCGTACATCGTTTGAATTCGATGAAGATTGCCAATTTCTTCCTTGTTGTCAATGACGGGGAACTGACCCTGATCGACGTCGGCAGCAAAGACGAGATCGAGAACATCCGACGAAAGTTCGACGAGGCGGGTCACAGCCTCGATCAACTCAAGCGGATCATACCCACCCATTGCCATCCAGACCATATCGGCTCCCTGGCCGCGCTGAAGCAGGCTACGGGGGCGCAGGTGCTGGCCCACGAGGCCGAGGCGCCTTTCATTACCCAGGAAGCCCGTCTTCCCAGCGCCCGCGGAGCGGCCTGGCTCTTGCACGCTCTAACGGAACCGCTCTTCCGCCCCGAACCCTGCCCCGTGGACCAGACGCTGAAGCACGGCGACACCATCGAAGGCACCGGCCTGACCGTCATCCACATGCCGGGCCACAGTCCCGGCAGCATCTGCCTCTATCATCGTGAGGCCCGGGCACTCTTCACCGGCGACGCGCTCATCAACATCTTCGGCAAGATGGGCGGTCCGTTCCCGCCTTTCTACTGGGAGACCCAACGGGCACGCCGGTCTTTGAGTAGATTGAAGGAGTTGGATGTGGAAACCCTCTACTTCTCCCACGGTGAGACCATCCGAGAAGGGGCGAATAAGAAGATCCGCTCCCTGGTCGAATTCATGAACAAGGAAGGGTGATTCCTATTGAGATGACTCGAATTTCTTCAGTTCCTTACGCATTCTCTGGAACAGCATTCGTGAGAGGGCAATTCCGAACAACGGCGATATTCTGTACATCCGCCACAAGACCCTGAACATCAACGGAATGACGATGATCGCCTTATTGCGGGCAATCTGCTTCAGGGCAAGTGGTACGAACTTATCGAGTGGATACGGCCTCGTGCTCTCCATGAACTCTGTCACCTTGTCGATCGGATAATCCCGAATCCACCTTCCATACTTGCCTCCATGGATTATAGGCGTCCGCACGAGACCCGGGCACAAAGCGCTGACACGGACCCCTGCGCAGGCAGCTTCGGCACGAAGGGAAGTTGTCAGGCCAACCACCGCGTGCTTGGTCGTAGAATAGCCGATTTCCATCGGCCAGGGCATCAACCCTGCTATGGAAGCTGTGTTGATAATGTGTCCGAATCCTTGGTCGAGCATGACGCGATAGGCCGCGTCCACGCCGTGTATGACGCCTCGCAGATTGACGTCGATACTCTGCTCCCAGTCGCGAATCTCGAACTCGCTGGCCTCTCCGAAAACGACGATCCCTGCGTTGTTGAACATGTAGTCAAGCCTGTCACATCGCTCGACCGTTTGCTGAACTACACTCACAACGGCCTCCCGATCGACAACGTCAACCTCGACTGCGGTCGCTTTGCCTCCGGATGCATTAATTCCAGCTGCTGCTTCGCGAGCAAGATCGATCTGGAGATCGGCAAGAACGACTTCGCATCCTCGTGCTGCCAGCGCCTCTCCAAAGCCTCTGCCTATACCCGAAGCCCCGCCGGTGATGATAGCCACTCCGCCGTTGAAAATCCTGATCAAGTCTCCAGCGCTCATGCTTCACCCCCTCGGAGGAAACCTTCTTATTTCTTTTTTGCCCGTTTTTCCATTCGACGAGCCTTTCGCATGGTCATCCAGCTCTGGAAGGTGAAGAACCCGCTCAGAATCCTTGTGAGGGTCTGGGTACCTCGGCCTTCAAAATCCTTGACCACATCCTTCAGAAGCTCGGAAACCGGCAGATCTTGCGGGCACTTTTCCTCACATTCCCCGCACTCCACGCACTGAGAGGCGAAGCTGGGCTCCCCGGACTCTCCCAGTCCACCCTGTCGGAGCAGATAGAAAATCCTCGCAACCTGTTTGTCTCCGAAGACGTGGGCCCCGTTATGCAGCTCAAAGCACGAGGGAATATCAACCCCTGAGGGGCACGGCATACAGTAACGGCACCCCGTGCATCCTGCCTTCATGAGCCCTCGATACGTTTCTGCGGCCCGCTCCACAATCCCCAGTTCTTTTTCCGAAAGAGAATTGGCGTGGGCCTCGTCCGCTATCCGAAGATTCTCCCGGATGTGATCGTCCTTGTTCATGCCGGAAAGAACCACAGTGACTTCCGGGTGGTTCCAAACCCAGCGAAGGGCCCATTCGGCGGGTGAGCGTTTCACGTCCGCTTCGTCCCAGATGGCCTGAACCGCCGGTGGAATCCTTCCTGTGAGGTTCCCACCTCGCAGGGGTTCCATGACAGCCACTCCCAACCCTTTTGCCGCCGCGTACTTGAGCCCTTCCGTGCCGGCCTGATTGTTCTCGTCAAGGTAGTTATACTGAATCAGGCAAGAGTCCCAGTCGTAGTCGTCGACGATCTCTTTGAAGGTGTCAATATCTCCATGGAAGGAGAACCCTGCACGACGGATCCGTCCATCCCTTTTCGCCTTGTCCATGAAGTCCCGCGCCCCGAGATCTCTCATCTTCTTCCAATACTGCTTATTGAGCCCGTGCAAGAGGTAGTAGTCAATGTATTCTGTCTTGAGCATCTGGAGCTGGGCGTTGAGCACCCTGTCCATGTCCTCTCGTGTCTTAAGGGCTGAGAGCAGGGGCTTGGTGGCCAGGTTGACTTTCTCGCGATATCCATCGGCCAGGGCTCGTCCAAGAAAGGGTTCGTTGGCCCCCAGGTGATACAGCATTGCCGTGTCGATGTAGTTCACGCCTTGATCAATGGCGAAACGAATCTGCCGGGTCGCCGCCGCTTCGTCGATCCTGCCGCGTTTCTGCGGGACACGCATCGCCCCAAACCCCAGCACAGAGATCTTGTCACCGGTTTTCCCCATCGTGCGGTACAGCATCTCGACTCTCCCTTATTTCCCCAATCGCCTTGCTCGTGGACCCGTCAGATGAACCGGGTTGATTCTTGTCAATGCCCGGGTAGCGCCCAGGGTGAGCTTGGGCAGGAAATTTTCCTCCCTACCCTTCAACTGGAAGTATCGCCGGGCCCAGAATTCCACAATATTGTCCACAGGAGGTTTGTGGATCTTCCGCGTCTTCAAGGAAATCGCTTTCTGCTTGTCGCACTTGATAACGCATACGCCACAGCCTATGCATCGCGCATAGTCAACAGCTGCCTTCTTGTCTTTGCCCACTTTGACGGCGTCCATGGGGCATGCTTTTGCGCATGTCTTGCAGCCTACGCATTTCTCTCGATCGATGACCGCTTCAAAATGGCTTTGGGCCCACGTATTCGGGTTGTTGAAGTCCTTGAGGACCCGCATGATAGAGCAGCAGCAGTCGCAGCATGTACATATGAGAAGAGGATCTATCGTATCATCCGTCATGGCAATCAGACCCTGTTCGCCCGCCTGCATTCTGGATTCAATGAACTGTTCCTTGGATATTCGAGTTGCCGCACCCGACTTGATTGCCGCTTCTGCAATGGTACCCGTGAGCGTGCAGGTAACCGAGGTCGGCTTGTCGACTCGCTTGCACCCTTCGCCCAGGAGGTGCATTTCCTGGCGGCAGGTGCAGACATCGATTTTACAGATGCTCTTCTTCGCCCGATCAGCCATTTCGGAGAACTTGTCCGTGGGATACGAAATAATCCCGAGACCCGGCGAAGCATCAATGGCTTCTTCAATGGAGATGATACGGCCTAAGGGGGTTCCCAATATCTGGTATCTGTCGGCAAACGCCGGGTTTGTCTTCATCCACGCAAAGAGTTCTTCCCAGAAGTCCTTGAAAAGACGGGCGAATTCCTTGTAAAAGGCCCCGTCATCCCCCTCGCGCATCTTCGACTCGCTCAGAACCATCTGGGCTTCATACAATCCCGGATAGAAGTTCAGCAGCCCATACAGAGGCACCTTCCGCTTCGTGAGCCCTATGATCAGCATCCTTTCGGCCAGCGAGGCAAGAATCGGATCTACGTCCTCCACAGGTCGGTTTACAGTTCTTGCAATCTTCTTGACACTCTTCATGGCAAGACCCAAATGGGCCACGATTTCAGCCTCTTCCTCGGTAAACATAAACCTGATAAGCTTCATCAAGGAATCATGGATGACGACATCCTCGAAGGTCTTTGCATGAAGAAATTTCTCTGCAATGATCCGATAGGCTCTTTCAATCTTCATATTGACCTCCTTTGATGAGAGCAGAGAATCGACCCTCTAAAGAAAAAAAGAGGGCCTCACTGCAGGGCCCTCTTTTCCGATCTTCTTCGATACGAATCAAGACGAAGGATCAGTTGCCCATGATCGACCCGAGCTTCATGGCGAGGCTCATGTCTCCACTGACTTTGATTTTGCCGGACATGAACGCCATCTGAGGGTTGAGTCGGCCGGAGTTGATCTCTCTCCAGTCCGCGACCGCCTGCGTGATGGTCATGTTGGGGGAGTCCGCCTTGCCCTTGGCCGTCTTGAAGTCGCCCGCGGCAAGTTCCATATAATACTCCCCACCGCCATCTCCGGTCAGAACGACCTGGATTACGGCGTTGATGTCCTTGACCTTTGCTTTCGCCGCGGGGTCAGCCGCCGCGTTCTGCTCAGGAAGCCATTTGAGATAATAGTCGTCCGGTGTGATGTCCTCTGGGGGTTTTGGTTGGTCGGCCATGTTCTTTCTCCTCTCTCCTTTTCATTGGGTTGTCCAAAATACCACCACTACGCCAGCAAACACATCCGTCTCACCTTACTACTGCATTTCCAGAAGGTTTTCAAGTCCTGCCACCCCTTTACCGGGTCAAGCGACTTCGATGTTCGACACCATCAGTTCCATGCCCTGGAGTACCTCGATGTCCTCGTGCTCACACTTGGGACACACGAAGCGATATTCCTCCACAGAAAACTCGTGCGAGCAACTCTTGCATTTCCCCTCTACGGGGAGCGTCTCGATCACCAATTTAGCCTCCTCCACGATGGGGGACTCTTTGGACAAAATCTCGAAGCAGAACTGAAGCTGTTCAGGGACGATAGCTCTCATTTGTCCGGCCCGAATGTTGATCCGCAGAACCTTGGTAATGCCGTTCTGCTCGGCCGTCTTCAACACGATGTCGAAGATGTTCTGGACCAGGCCCATTTCATGCATGAAGACTCCTCCGGACAGCGTTTGCAGAGCGACGAACCTGCCGCTCCGGTTCTCGCTAGCCCTTCATTTTGCTCTGCAGCCAATCCGTCCATTGCTCCAAACCCTCAGCCGTCTTGCAGGACATCTCAAGGAACTTCAACTGGGGGTTGATCTGCCGCAGCGTCTTCTCCGACTCGGAACTCTGGCGTTGTGCTCCTCGAAGATCCGCCTGTTCTCCGCGGCGTAAGAATCGTTCATTTGCAGTATGTTGTCGAACACCTGAATCTTGGTGGACATGGTTTTCCCCTTTCCTGACCCGTTCTATACAGCAAGGCCGCCCATCGTCAAGCCGCCTTGCGGAGGGACGACACTCGCTCGCCGGACCATGGAAAGGGCCTCGGTGGGGCATACCGACACGCAGTTCCCGCACCCGATGCAATGGGCCGGGTTGACCGAAATCACTTCGTCAACCACGCTCAGCGCCTCCATGGCACACCTTTCCACGCAGTCACCGCACCCTGTACAGGATCCCTCATCGATCGCCAGCTCGAAATTGGAGTAGGCCAAGCCCCCAACCATCCCCAGTTCTTTGATCATCTTCAGGAACTCACAGCAACACCCACAACAATTGCACACAAATATGAGATCACCCGTAAAATTGTTTGTGTTGTGCACCAACCCGGCCTTCTCCGCGGCCTCCAGAACCTCGTAGCATTCCTCCTTGGAAATCCGCTTCCCGAATTTTCGCTCGATAACGAAGTCCGCTATATTACTGAAGGACAGGCAGGAGTAACGGGGTACGTTCTCTACCTTGCATTCATTGTCGATCAGGAAGGCGTGGTGACGGCAATAGCAGACGGAAACGGCAAAGGACTCCGCCTGGTCGATCAGTTCCGTCAGCTTCTCAAAGGGATAGATCTCACTGCTTGGGGGAAGTTCCTTCTCCACCGTAATCGTTCGGGCAGCCGCATCCGGCATCATTTCCTTCATCAGATCCGGATTCTCCATCATCGCCGCCGCCATGACCTTCATGTTTTCCATGAATTCCTTGACCATCTTCGCTTTTCTTCGATCCTCCGGCGTATCCGTGCCCCGCATCAACTGAAACTCGAACACCCCTGGGAAAAAGGGCGTCAGGGAATACTCGGTCCCTCCGTCCTTGCTCTTGGAAGTGAATATCTGGCCATTGTCCGCCATGGCATTCAACAAGGCCAGCAGTCCGTCTTCGTCACGGTCCAGGTGCGTCGCCAAATGACCAAGGGGATGGCTTCCGAGGGGAAAACCGGCCCCCAATACCGCTTGTTCTTCCGTATAATATTCTTTCAGAATGCCCAGGAAGATATCGTCCAGGGGCCACTTGATCGGGTTCTCGTTTAGTCTCTCACCCAGCTTTAAATAAATATCCTCTGTCATGGAAACCCCTCCTGCGTTACTCCAGTCCCATTTGCGACAGCCTCTCCTTTGCCTGCGGAGGGATCACGCTTGCCCGCCGTACCATGGACAGGCTCTCCGTCGGACACACCGACACACAGTTCCCGCAACCGAAGCAGATTTTTTCGTCTACAGCGACGAGATCATCCACAAGGCTCAGGGCCTCCATCTGGCACCGGTCGAGACAATCCCCACAACCCGAACAGGTCTCTTTATCCGCAACCACGATAAAGTTCGAGTATTCCAGCATGACATTGTTCTGCGTTCGTTTCGCGGTCCCCAGAAACTCGCAGCAGCACCCACAGCAATTGCACACAAAGAAGGCCCGGTCGGAGTAGTTGCCCACATTGTGCATCAGCCCGGCCTTCTCGGAGAGCTCTACGATTCCGTGGGCTTCTTCTTTGGTGATCTTGTTGCCAAACCCACGGTCGATGGCATAATCGGCCGCCTCGCCGAGCAGGAGACAGGAATGCTGAGGAAGCCCTTCGATCTTACACGGGTCGTCGAGCAAGTATTTGTGGTGCCGGCAGTAGCATGTTGCTGCTGAAAAGCAGGTCTCCTTGTCGATCAATTCGCTCAGCCGCTCATACGAGTAGACTTCCGTCGTGTCGTCGGGCAGCAGGCCCTCAACGGTGATGATCCGGGCCGGTGCTTCCGGCATCATCTGTTTCATCAACTCAGGATCCTTCAAGATCGGTTCCATGAGGTCGCGCATCTCCCCCTCCATGAAATCCTTCAGCATCTTGGCGACCTTCCGGTCCTTCGGCGTGTCCACACCCCGCATCAACTGGTATTCCACGACTCCCGGGACGAACCCGGTGAGGGTGTATTTTCTCACATCATCCTTGCCTTTGATGACAAAGATCAAGCCCTTGTCCGCCATGGACTCGAGTCTTTCGGTCAAGGATTCCGCGTCCTGGTCGTAGGTCTTCCTCAGCTCGTCGACCGTAAAGCAGCCTATCGGAAACTGCGCTCCCACTTCGGCTTCTTCAGGCGTATAGAATTCTTCGAGGATTTTGAAAAATGGCTCCACGAGGAGCATCTTTACCTGATGTTCGTTCAACCGCATTCCTAATCGGTAATAGACATCATCGTTGTCTCTCATGTTCTCCTCCCTATCGACTTGTGTTGCGTATATTGCTCATTTCACGGTCAGGACAAGTCCACCTTGGCCAGGACCCGGTTTACCACATCGTCTACAGCGTGCGGGTTGTCGAGCGTGAGCTTGATAGCATCGTGCGGGCACGCAGCGGCGCACCGCCCGCAGATCCGACAGTAATCGTCGATGACCGCCCGGCCGGCCCTCACCTGGATCGCGTCCATGAAGCAACTCTTCTCGCATGTCCCGCATCCGACACACGCCTCGGTCACTTCGATGGACAGTCCTTTCACCGGGTGCATAATGCCGTCAACCGTCTTCACGGGTCCGCGGCGAAAAGCACGCGAAAGGCAGCAGCACTCGCAGCAGAAGCAGGTGGTCAGGAGTGTGCCTTCGACTGGTATACGCAGGAGATCGTGATCCGCCCGCGCCTCACCGACAATAGGTACGAGTCCCGCTGCAAACGACTTTCGGACGTGAGCCTTCGCCTCATCGACGCTCGCCTCATGGCAGTAGTCCTTGGGTATCTTCTTAGCAGATTCACCCATGAAGATGCAGCCGATGTCCTGCGGGTACGTTTCACATCCGTAGATCTTCCGGCACGCGCACCCATCGAGGATCACCCGGTAGTTCGAAATATCGATCAAACGGTCCAGGACCTCCTCGGGGAGGGCGATCCCCTCCGCTCCCTCGATATCCTTGTTGATCGGGATCGTGGATACGTCCGACAAATCCGGGTTCAAAGCGGGGATTCTGTCCCGCAGCGCGGGTATGTATGCCATGGCGTAGAGCCACTCGAAGCTCTTGAAGAAGTTCTTGACCATCTTACCGCCACGCCTTCGGTCGAACTCGTAAGCGGCGTTGAACGCGGGGGTTACACCCTTCTCTAATACGGTGTTGGCGATCCTCTCCAGCGCTTCCTTGGGATTACCAATCATCTGTCTCCTCCCTTCCTGCTGCTATTCACTCATTTATCCCTTGATCTGCGGCCGGGCATCCCCGAGGTACTCCAATATGTGTTCCTTCATGGGCTCGATCTCTTCCATCACGATCGCCTTTTCGGGACACCGGAAACCACACAACCCGCACCCGATGCAGGTGTCACTGGTTTTCGCCACCCCATCCGCTCCTATCACAATGGCGCCCATGGGACAAATGTCAACGCAGATCCCGCATCCTGTACACCTTTCCGAGGCTCTTGCCCGCCACCCGATGTTTTTGAACAGTTTTCGCAGTTGCGGCACTTCCTGCCAGGTCTTGAAGTTCTTCATCCCGTTGCAGCAGCAGGGGCAGCAGAAGCAAATCTCGAAATACTTGTCTTTGTTCTCTTCCGGAATGCCCTTTGCGATGGATTCCATTTCCGTCCAGGCGGGAATGGCAACCAGGCCCATTTCCGCAGCCCTCTCCAGGTGGGCAAGGGATTCCTCCACGGTTGCATATCGGGCAATCCCGTTCCCCACCATGGTCCGGCACGCCTCCCCCAGCATGAGACACGCAAAGTCTATCGGAAAGTGGCTGCATTTGAAACTGTCTCGACAGATGCAGCGGTTCATGATGATCCGGTAGCTCGCTTCCTCGATCACCTCGCGCAGTCTTTGAATGGGTACCACCATGTTCTTGTCGCTGCTGTTGAATTCCAGATTCTGCCCGATCGGCACGATACAGGCCTCTGCGTGATGCCCTTCCCCCTCGAATCGGAAAACCCGGCGCAGCACGGGACCAAGCACCGGATGACTGAAGTACCCCATTACATGGTCGGCGACGATGGGGAAGAACTTGGTGTAGGTGTCCCAGGTATCCTGTGTGAGGGACATATACCTTCGATAGAAGTCGTCATACCGTCTCAGGAACTTGTCGTACAAACCCATGCCGTCCCCCTGCGCCCTGACCAACCTGTCAGGTGATATTCGGACGAACGCCCCAGAAATAGTCGAGAAGGTCGTCCTTGATCGGTACCAACTCTTTCATGACGATCGCGTCCTCAGGGCAGTTCACGGAACAGACCCCACACCCGACGCACTCATTCCCCACCAAAATACCGTCTCCGTCAAGAGAAATGCATTCCATGGGACAAAGGCCAACACACTTCCCGCAGCTTATGCATGCGTCCGAGCCCTGCGCTCGCCAGCCGATGGTCCGGAAGATGTTCCGCATGTGTTCACTCTTGTGCATGTGCTTGTAATTCCTCAATCCCAGGCAGCAGCAGGGGCAACAGAAGCAGATCTCGAAGTAGTTTGTGTGTTCCTCGTCCGAAATCCCTTTCGCTACCGCCTCGAACTCTGCCCATCCCAGGATGGATACCAGGCCGAGATCCGAGGCCTTATCAACGAAGCCGAGCGCCTCTTCTACCGTAATGCTTCTCGCGATCCCCGTCTCGACCATCCGTTTGCACGCCTGTCCCAGCATGAGGCACCCAAAGTCTCTCGGGTAATCCTTGCATTCGAAGCCGTCCCGGCACAGGCAGCGGTCCAGAATGATCCGATAGCTCGACTCCTTGACGGCCTTCTTGACCAGATCAACGGGGGTTACCATGGATTTGCTGATTCTGTCGCTCTTGTCGAGGCTTCTGTTGATCGGAAGAATGTGACCTTGCGTAGCGTAGTTCTCGCCCTCCAATCTGTAGAGCCGCCTTACAAGGGGACCCCAGATCGGGTGACCCGAATTCCGGAGAATCTTCTCAGAAGTGGGCTGAAACATGGCATAGTATTTCCACGTATCCTTTGTCACCGAAAAGAACTTCTTGTAGAAGGGATCGAAAAAGCGCTTGTTATAGGGCTCAACGATGTGTTTGTTGATCATCTCCAGAATCATGACCGACATCCCCTCCTGCCTATCCGGTGATGTTCGGACGCATTCCCGTAAAGTAGTCCAGAAGATCATCCTTCATGGGCACCAGTTCCTTCATTTCGATCGCATTCACGGGACAATTGACCGAACAGAGTCCGCAACCAATGCAGTTCCCCTTTACGGAGATTCCATCCCCCTCCAGAGAGATGCACTCCAGGGGACAGGCCTCGACACATTTTCCACAGCTTATGCACTCATCCGTACCCTGAGCGCGCCACCCGATAGACTTCATGATGTTCCGCATGTGTTCGTTCTTGAACATGTGCTTGTAGTTCTGCAACCCCAGGCAGCAGCAGGGGCAGCAGAAGCAGACCTCGAAGTAGTTCGTATGATCCTCATCCGAGATTCCCTTGGCAATGGCCTCAAATTCAGCCCACGCGCAGATCGGCACCAGCCCCAGGTCAGAGGCCTTATCGAGATGGGCCAGTGCATCTTCTACCGTCACGGCTTTCGCGATTCCGGTTGCTACCATACGCCTGCAGGCCTCTCCCAGCATCAGGCAGCCTACGTCGATCGGATAATCCTTGCATTCCATCCCGTCGCGGCACAGGCACTTGTGAAGGATGATTCGATAACTCGACTCCTCAACCGCCTTCCTAACCAATTCGATCGGAGTGATCCTTGATTGAGCGAGTCTGTCGCTCTTGTCCAGGCTCTTGTTGATTGGGAGAATATGCGCCTGGGTATGGTAGTTTTCCCCTTCAAATCTGTAGAGCTTTCTGATGAGTGGCCCCCAAATC
>JAQYVQ010000328.1 GCA_030145435.1 Syntrophobacteria bacterium
CGCAGCGTATCCTGCAAGCTTCTCCTCACCGTGGAAAGGGCACTCGTGAGCAAACCGGAAGGAATATGGAACTTCGCCTACGGGGGAAACATGAACCCCAGGGTGCTTTCCGAACGGAGAAAGATCACACCCCTGGAGTCCGTGGCGGGTCGTCTCGAAGACTACCGGCTGGCGTTCAACACCCGGGGCTTTCCATGGATCGAACCGGCCTTTGCGAACGTGGAACATGACCCCGGGGCCTGCGTTCACGGAGTCCTGCACAGGCTGACCGAGGAGCAGTTCGCCCGCCTCGATCGATACGAGTGGGGAGGCGTGGCCTATCGGCATCTCGAGCTCGACGTGGCGGCATACGACGGGCGAAGGGTCGGTGCACGGGTGTACTCCGCCCGGTACGTGTCCCGGGAGAAGAGTCCCTCCTGCCGTTATCTGACCCTCATCAGGGAAGGTGCCCGTGTCAGCGGATTGGAAGATGACTACGTCCGGATGCTCGACCGGCACCCCTGTCGTGACACCCCCACGATGTCGAATTCTTCGATCGGCCTGCTCGAGAGGTCGGCCAGGCTCCGAACCCTTTTCATGTTCCTGATCCTCGGGACATGGAAGGCGAGGGACCTGTTTTCCTCGTCCGACAAGCGATCAAATCCCCCTACCAGTGCCAATCCCTGAGTCTCTTTGTACGGGACAGGATCTTTCTGCAGAGCTTCTCCGGGAAGTGCCCCTTGTATTCATATATATGTTCCTGTCCAGGGCGGTTTCCGTACACGTTCGGAAACCGAGGATCAAAACGCATGAAGGAATCATGGAACTCCAACCCGAGAAAACCGAACAACCTCTCTGCCCATTGCGCTGGATCCGTGCAAAAGGCCTCGTACCGTATGAGGAGCATCCTGGAAGCCAGGCCGGCCTTGATCGCCGCCTGCCAGCCCCTGCCGTAGCGAAGGTACCTCTTGCACGAGGCCCTGAGTTCTTCCCCGATCCATGTTTCCGTATCCATGCCGCTTCTCTTTGCCCAGGACCACAAGACCGCCCTCGGGTCCCTGACCACCACGATACAGGGGATGTCCGGCACCTTCCGAAGCACCTTGGGGAGGGCCTCCATGTACTTCGGGGTCTTGTCGAAGAGCCAGACCCTCCTGTCGCGGACTTCACCGGCCTTCTCGCGAAGCCGGCGGTACACTTCCTGCCACGAATCCGTGTCACAGGCATGCTGAAGCTCTTCTTCGGTGATGCCCCATCCGAGCTTCACGTTCGATCGGTAGGGTGAAACAGACAGAAAGTCCCTGGGCCTCTTTCCCAGGAGGAAGCCCCCCTCGAAGCCGCCGTCCAGGTCCGGATGCTGGCGCAGGAGTTCGGCGATCAGAGACGTACCGCCTCTCTCATAGCCGCATATGATCGCCTTCAGGGGATTATTCTTTGAATCCATGGGCAGAAGACCGCCATCCAATCTATGAGTTCCAGCTTCCACGCCGTTCATCCGCCATTATGCCACGAATGGGCCGGTTTTTCTTCTTCCTAAAGGAGGTACGAACATGGCACTTGCGATCCTGATCCTGATGAGCGTTCTTTTCGCGGTTACGCATATCGGGATGTCCCATGACCCGTTCCGGGCACGTCTCGTGGAAAAATTCGGGCCAAAAGGGTTCCAGGTCGTCTATTCGCTTGTTTCTCTGGTTACCTTCGGCGTGGCCGTTTTTGTCTTTGCGGACAACCGGAAGGCCGGACCCGTCCTCTGGACCCTGCCGGGCTGGCTCTACCCGATTGTCTACCTTCTCATGCTGTTCGCCTTCCTGCTCCTCGTCCTGTCCATGCGAGATCGAAGCCCGGCCATGATGATTGGTGGGAAAATGGTACCGGAAGGTGTCCTCCGGATCACCCGGCACCCGATGAACATGGCCCTTGCCTGCTTTGCCCTCGCCCACATGATCGCCAACGGATCCCTGGGGGACGTCGCCTTCTTCGGGTCCATATTCGTGGTGGGCTTCTTCGGGTCCTATCATCAAGACCAGCGCAAGGTCCGGGAAAAGGGCGAGGATTACGTAGCCTTCCAGCGCCAGACAGGTGTACTCCCCTTTGCTGCGGTCGTACAGGGAAAGATCGGGCTCGCGGCCAAAGACCTGAGAGTGCCCTTTGTGATCTTCGCTGTGCTGGCCTTTGTTGCGGCGCTCGTGGTCCACGAGGATCTGTTTGGGATCCGTCCCTATTGAAGGGCTCGGTCGGATCGACCGGTTACAAAAATCGGCACCTCCAAGTACGATCGAGAACTACCTGCCCCCCCCCTTTCGTTCTATTTCGAGGGCCGCCTTCCTCTCAAAGCCTGGAGCCCAAGGACTCTCCAGGAAGATTTAACTTTGGGAATTCATTAGCAAAACCTGCCTGACTCACTCGTCCGCTCTCCAACCCCCTTCTTTTTGGAACATTTCTTGCGTACGGGCTAATCCTGCCGACGTCTATTTCCGAATCCTAAAAGGGGAGGAGACATCATGAAGACGCAACGTTCCTTTTTCTTGAGATGGGAGAGGTGGGTCGCCCTACCGATTTTCTGCTGTGCTCTCGTTCTCTCATTCGCCACCCTTGCCCACGGCGAGCTCTACGACGACTGCGACGGAGACGGTCTGCCGGATGAATGTCCCTGTGGCGGTTGCGGGGCGCCCCCAGTGCCGGGCGGCGGGTGCGGATGCGGAGGGGCCGGCCCTGTCCTGCTCTATCAGGACATGGACGACATCATCTATGTCGAGGATGACTACGATCAGGACGGCCCCGGGGATGTTCGGGACAATTGCCCGTACGACTACAACCCGGACCAGATGGACTCGGACGGTGACGGTGCAGGCGACGCCTGTGACAACTGCGCGGGCCTTCCGAACCAGGATCAGGAGGACACCGACCTGGATGGGCTGGGAAATGCCTGCGACCAGGATGACGACGACGACATGATCATGGACGCCCAGGACGTTTGCTCCAGCGTGCCGGATCCGCCCCAGTACGACAACGATGGAGACGGTATGGGGGACGCCTGTGATCCGGACGATGACAACGACGGTATCCTCGACCTGGCGGACAACTGCCCGCTGGTTCCGAACCCCGACCAGGGAGACGATGACCTGGACCGTTACGGAGATGCCTGCGACAACGACAGCGACCAGGACCATGTACCCGACAGCGCTGACAACTGCCCCTACGTGCCGAATCCGGATCAGTGGGACGAAGACGAGGACGGCCTTGGGGATGCTTGTGACTATGATCAGGATTCAGCAGCTCCTGCGCGGGCGGCCTCGGCCGACGCGGATGAAGGTGGCGGAGGGATGTGTGCCGCCGTGCCGGGCAACCAGGGCGGCGCTGCTGCGTTTATGTTTCCACTTCTGCTGGTCTTTTCCTGGGTTGTCGTCTTGAGGTCGAGAGTTCGTCGTAAGTAAGACGAAATTCCAGACGCCCGGGAACAGCAGGCCCAGGGAGAGGTTGATCCGACTCTCCAAAGGCGGGGACACCGCAGCGAGAGTGAGACAGGAAGAACGGCGGATCCGTTCCAAGTGCGAGCAAGGGGAGAAGGGCCTTGGGCAAGAAAACGATCGTTGTAGCGTTGTGTCTGTTAATGGCGGCTGCTTGTACCGACGTGGAACTTGGCCGCTACGAACCCAATATCACCACCGAGATCCAGGGGGTCTTCTGTACCGAGGACCCCCAGGAGATCGTCTTCCCGGTGAAGATCCTGTTCATCATCGACACCTCGGGAAGTATGGCCTTCACCGATCCGGAGGCGCAAAGGGCCCTGGCGGTGCAGGAGGTCATCAACGAGTACAACGGCAACCCCGGGGTCGAGTTCGGGATCATCCGCTTCAGCGGATCGAGCGTCGGACTGATCGACGGGTTCACCAAAGACCCTGCCGAACTCGACGATGCGGTGATGCAACTCCGCGAGGCGGATGGGGTCACCAACTACCGGGGGGCCATCGGCCAGGCCACCAACCTCCTGAGCGGCGACATCCTCGGCTCTGACCTGGGGGAACGGGTTCGGTCCCGCTACGTCACGATCTTCCTGAGCGACGGGCTCCCCTACCCGCCGGACACGAACCGGTACGAAGACATCTACAACGATGTACAGCGCCTCATGATGCTCGGGGACCTGGATGTGGGAGAGATCCGCTTCCACACCGCCTTCCTGAACAGCCCGGACACGCCGTTTGACGTGGCCGAAGAGGCGCGGCAGCTGCTGCAGAACATGGCCACCCTGGGCCAGGGCACGTTCACCAACTTCGCAAACGGTGAAGAGATCAACTTCCTGAACATCGACTACACCTCGATCCAGCGGATCTACACACTGGTCAATGTCATCGTCTCCAACGTGAATGTGCGCGCCGGCGTGGACCGAATCCTCGAAGACAGCGACCGGGACGGCATCCCGGATGAAGAGGAACTCGTCCAAGGCACCTCGCGCATCCTCTGGGACAGCGACGGAGATGCATGCAGCGACCTGCTCGAAATGCGGCTCCAGTTCGACCCCCTGACCGCAGACTGCGGGTGTATCCCACCGATCACGGATGAAGACAGCGATGGCCTGAACAGCTGTGAAGAGCTCTGGTTGGGCACTGCGAGGGATATCTACGATTCCGACCGGGACGGCATCCCGGACGGCGTGGAGTTCAAGGAGGGCCTGAATCCCCTGGGCGACGACCGGCTCGACGACTTGGATTTCGACGGGATCCGCAACGGGGACGAGGTGCAGCGGCACACGAACCCGGAGGCGGACGATCCGGTCGTGCATGAACGCTGGGCCTATGACTACAGTATCGTGGAGCGCGGCGTGGACGAGGTGAGCAGGCGCTGCTACGACTTCCAGGTGAGCAACGTCCAGTTCCGGCCCGTCATGGAGACGCCGGACCAGTTGGTGGGAACCAATCTGCTTCGGATCTACTTCGCGCAGGTCCCCTGGGACACTCCCGATGACGACCCGATCTACCGGATGGCGGAGATCCCCATTCCAGTGAGCAACATTCCCGAAGTCATACGGCTCTCGCCGGACGACTTCGACTTGTTTGACTAGCCCAAGAGTGGGCCGGAGACGAAACCTGGCTCGCGAAGCACCACGCCAAGGAGGCAGCCATGTATCGGTTAGGTTCGGTATTCAAGAGTCCTGGAATCTTTGCCCTGGTGATCCTGGTTGTCGCCTTTTGGGGCCAGGGGTGCGGGACAGGCAGCATAAAGGATTCGGGGTACACCGCCGACAACGAGCCACAGGGAGACACGGACGCAGATGGCGCCCGGCTCTTGTCTCCGGGGAACACGCAGCAGGGCTTCATCGAGTATGTGGGCGATTCGGACTGGTATCGCCTGGAGATCCCGCTGAATGTGGACACAGTGCGGTTCGAGCTGAGCAATCAGGCCCTGCAGAGCGCTGTGGACCTCTCGCTCACCGTGTACGGCGATGACGGCGTAACGATCCTGGGAGGACGGTTCGATTCGAACGGAAGCGACGGCCTTACCCAGGTCACCCTGGAACTGACCGTGACGGACCTTCCCCACTGCTACGTCGTGATCCGCGACCACCTCGGAAACGATTCCGATCCGGTGAACCCCTATTTCCTGCGCACGAACCTTTCTTCCGGCCCTGGAGACGGCAACAACAGCCCGGAGTTTGCTACCCCTGTGGAATGCGGCGGAGTGGCCCAGGATGCGATACAGGCCCTGGCAGACGTGGACTGGTTCCGGGTCGAGATGGCGCCCGGTGCGGACATCCTCGCCTATTCCCTTGCCATGCTCCCCGGAAGTCCGGATCTGACCCTGACCCTGTACGAGTCTTCGGGCACCACGGCGATCGTGTCGATGAGTGATCCGGATGGGCAGAACGGCCCGACGGTCTTGGGCCGGAATGTCCGCCTCGTGCAGTCGGGCTACTACTACTTTTCGGTGAGGGACTCCCTGGACGACGATGCGGATGCGAGTCTCCTCTATGACCTTTCGGTGCAGTGCGTGCCGGATCCGGACCCGAACGAGCCGAACGGGAACTTCGACACGCCGGCCCAGAACGGGTCGAACGCGACCGCCCTGCCGTTGGACTCAACGGCCACCGGCTATATTTCCTATCAGGGGGATGAAGACTGGTATCGGGTGAGCATGCCCCAGGACGGACTGCTCAACCTTTCCATCCAGACGAGTGAGGGCGGGATGCCGATCGACCTCCTCTGCACCTTGCTCGAACCGGACGGCCAGTCCGCGGAGGGTGAATTCGTGGTGGAGGCGGGAATCGACCCCACGGACTTCTCGCTTCGCGTGGCGCTGTCTGCGGGTACCCATTTTCTCCGCTTCAGGGATGAAGGCGACGACGGGGCGGATTTGGTGAATTCTTACTCCGTGCGGGCGAGTTTCGAGCCGGACCCGGACCCGAACGAACCGAACGGGAACTTCGACACGGAGCAGCAGAACCGGAACAACGCGACCCAGCTCGTGCTCGGGACGCCGGCGATCGGCTACATCGGGTCGAATGCAGACCAGGACTGGTTCCAGGTCTTTGTCGCGACCCCCGGGGTCTATCATTTCTCGTTGACGAACGACGACGCCTCCGAGGTGGACCTGTCCTTGAGCCTCTACAGGCCGGACCTGAACGGGCTGAACATGATCCTTACACGGAGCGAGGAGGATCGTGACGGCCAGGACGGGCCCACCGACATCCAGGCGCAGATGTTCCTGTTCGACACGGACACCTACTACATCGTCGTCCAGGATCTGTACAACAACGATACGGACCTTGACGTGCCCTATCAGATCGAGGTCAATTCCGTGCCCCTGCCGCCGGGAAGGAATGAGCCGGCCGAGGATAGCAGCGAGTACACCCCGATCGTGAGTGGCCAGCTGGTTCAGGGCTACGTCGAGTTCGAGGGAGACCGGGACTGGTACGGGATCGACATCCAGGGCGAGACGAACATTCTCGTGGAGATGTGGAACGACACGCCCTCGCCGGTCGA
>JAQYVQ010000180.1 GCA_030145435.1 Syntrophobacteria bacterium
CGCACAGAGGTAGTAGGTCTTCTCCGCGGGTGCGAACAGAATCGTAAACGGGGTGTTGATCACCCTCATCAGCTCGGAACCCTCTTCCTTCTTGAGACGAGGCTCACCGTCCAGGGTCACCAGCACCGCCGGCTCGGACAAGAACAGGATCTTTGGTGGATCCGTGTTGATCTTCTCCGCGGCCTCTACCCGCTTTTCCGCAAGCTCCAGGGTGGCCAGCAGTCGGTCCAGGGAGATCGGGATCTGCCATTTCGGGATCTCTTCCTCGAGCAGGGCTGCAAGTTTGTTGGATTTCTGTTCATCCGCCTCGGGAAAGCGCACATTGGTAACCGAAACATCCGCGATGGTGGCGGTTCGTTCCGCGCGGTCCGTGTCCAGACGTGCTTCGAACCATATGACGCCATAGACGGGCCCGGTCGATCCCTTGAGCTCCACCGCAACCGCAGCACGCCCCTTGAGTTGGTTGCCTTCCATCTTCTCCGGCTGTGGCTGGTACATCACGACCACGCCCTCAGGGGTGACGATCTCTCGTGGCCAGTCATCCTCCTCCGCGACGATTGCAGCGGCCGGGAGGAGGACCAGAACTAAGAGTACAACCCAGCAGAGACGCGATACTTCTTTCTTGACCCGGCATTTCTCCGACATACGTTTCCTCCGGGGACCGGCGTCCGGTTGTCAGGTGCTTGCCCTTCGGTCGGCAATGGCCTGAACAGCCCGAACCCCATCCTTGATGGCCATGTAGATGATATTTGTGTGCTTGGTCTCTTTCAGCACGCCTTCCTGCTCGATCAGGATGTACGTGGGGCTGACGGCCCCACCGATGGCGAAGATCCCTTTCGTGCCCGTCTCAAAATCAGGCGTGAGCATGACCAGTTGGGTGCCCTCCTTGCTGATCTTGCACACCCCTGCCACGCACATAATCTGCTGAAGCCCCAACTTCCCAAAAACCGGGGCAGGCCCCTGGGTCCCGACGCAGGCGATGACGTGCTTCATGGGAAAGCTCATCCCCTGATTTAGCTCCACCCCCTGCCCCACGTCTACCTGGCGGGTCTGGATGATCAGCCTGTCCACGCCGTCGGCATCCACCTCGCCGATTCGCGGAACCGCCCCAGGCAGGATGCGGATGCTTCCTCCCAGCAGGATCTCTTCCCCGAGGTCCCGGGCGACATCCTTGTCCACCCGGAACTGCTCTCTCCTGTGCCCCCACCAGATCGTGGTATTGTCTCCGGCCTCCCGCTTGGCTTTGGACAGGGCGGCAACCACATCGGCTGCTGCGTTTCCTCCCCCCAGGACCAGGGTCGGGGCCCCTATGTGGTCCTCAGGGTTGTCGAGGCCCCGCGCAACCGTCTTGGCCTCCCCATAGACGCCGAGATCCACCGGGATGTTGCTCCCAAAGGCCAGTATCACGTTGGAGGCCGTATACCGGTTCTGCCGGGTGACCACGGTGAACCCGGTCCCGTCCTTCTCGATGTCCTGAAAATCCTCTCCCAGCCGGATGGAGAGCTTGCGCTTCTCTGCGCAGGCCTCGACCTTGGCCACATAGTCCTCAACGGGCTCGTTGTCCGGGCCAGGGGCAAGGTCCTCGATCGCAAAGGGATCGGTTTGGCTCTTGGGAATCGTGGGATATACCTTCTTTCCCTTTGGATAGGTATCGATGATCCCCTGTAGAACTCTCTTGCCTTTCTCGAGAAGCACGCAACTCAGGCCCAGCTCCTGGGCCTTGATGGCACAGGCCAGGCCCCCGGGTCCGGCACCGACGATCGTAACGTCGTACTCGGCCATTTGAAACCCTCCTTTCTCCCCTTCAGTCCGTCCAGTGAAGAACGTTGCGGATCACCGACCACCGGGGTTGTTTCTTTTCGGCCTCCTTGCCCAGGATCCAATAGTCGTAGAGGGACTCGATGGTTCCGTCCTTCCTCT